>NZ_POHV01000089.1:0-890 GCF_002884345.1 Pseudomonas sp. GW456-12-10-14-LB2 | reverse complement strand
CTGGAAACCCGCACCAGCCGCACCACCCGCCGCGACTACGACTTCGAAAAACCGCGCCTGCAAATGGAGGCCGCATACAAACCGGACGGCGAGAGCACTGAGCCGGATCTGGAAGACTATGACTACCCCGGCCGCTTCATCGACCGCGCCCGCGGCAAGTTCCTCAGCCAGCGCGCCCTCGAACGCCACCGCGCCGACTACCGTCAGGCCGAAGGTCGCGGCGACCAGACCAGACTGGTCAGCGGCCACTTCATGGAAATGTCCGACCACCCGCGCAGCGAGTGGAACGACCTGTGGCTGCTCACCGAAATCTTCCACGAAGGCAAACAGCCGCAAGTCCTCGAAGAATCGGTGACCAGCGACACCACCGACAACAAGGACGACTTCCACCAGGGCTACCGCAACACCTTCCTCGCCACCCCGTGGGACGTGTTCTACCGCCCCGCGCTGGAGCACCCGAAACCCCGCGTGCTCGGCAGCCAGACCGCCATGGTCACCGGCCCCAAAGGCGAAGAAATCCACTGCGACCAGTACGGCCGCATCAAAGTGCAATTCCACTGGGACCGCGAAGGCCAGGCCGACGACAAAACCAGCTGCTGGCTGCGCGTCTCCAGCTCCTGGGCCGGCGACCGCTACGGCGCCATCTCCATCCCGCGCATCGGCATGGAAGTCCTCGTCACCTTCCTCGAAGGCGACCCCGACCAACCCCTCGTCACCGGCTGCCTGTACCACAAGGAAAACCCGGTGCCCTACGCCCTCCCGGCGAACAAAACCCGCAGCGTCTTCAAAACCCTCAGCTCCCCGGGCGGCGGCGGCTACAACGAACTGCGCATCGAAGACAAAAAAGGCGCCGAACAAATCTTCATCCACGCCCAGCGCGACTGGGATGA
>NZ_POHV01000088.1:0-1011 GCF_002884345.1 Pseudomonas sp. GW456-12-10-14-LB2 | reverse complement strand
GTGAGGCCGATCAGGCGGTGCTGGCTGTCGTAGCGGTATTCGGTGACAAGGGTTTGTGCGCGGCCGCGGCGTTCGCGGATCAGGTTGCCGAAGGCGTCGTAGTCGTAATGACGATCGCCCTGCATCAGCAGGCGATTGCCTTTGATCTGTGGCGGGCCTGGACGGTCCTGCATCAGCAGGTTGCCGGCCGGGTCGTGGGCGAAGTTTTCCGGCACATCGTCGCGGGTGTGGCGTACGCGAATCAGCCGGTCGAGGGCGTCGTACGTGTAGCTGCGCTGGCCGTGGCGGGTGTCGGCGATGTGTTCGAGGTTGCCGTTGGCGCTGTAGGCAAAGTCGCGGCGGTACAGCGCGCTGCGTTGATGGCCTACGGCGTGGGACTTCAAGCGGCCCTGTTCGTCGTAGGTGTATTCGCTGAGCAGCAGGCCTTGCTGGCGCTGCTGTTCGCGGCCGTTCTGGTAGACGTGGCGGGTCAGCAAGGCGCCGTTGAGGTCGATCGCGGTCAGCGCGCCGCCCTTGGCGTAGTGGTAGTCGAGCTTGCTGTTGTCCGGCAGACGCATGCGAGTGAGCTGGCCGCAGGCATCGTAGGTGTAGCGCAGGGTGCCCCAGCCCTGATGCTCGCGCACCAGCCGGTCCTGCCGGTCGTATTCGAAGGCCAGCGGGTGATCCTGGCCGTCATCGACGCCGACCAAACGGCCTAAACGGTCATAGCGGTAGCTGACCTCGACCCCGTCCGGCAGGGTCTTGAGCAGCAGACGCCCAGCAGCATCACGTTGGTAAGCGGTGACCAGCGTGGTGCCGTCGTCGCCGAACTCGGTCTTTTCCAGCAGGTGGCCATTGCGGTCGTAGGCGTACGCGGTGCGTCGGCCATCGAAGCCGGTTTCCTGTCGGATCAGTCCGGTGGGCGTGTAGTCCAGCCGATACTTTTCGCCGGACTCGTTCTCGATTTCCGTCAGCAGCAGCTGCGCATGGTCGTAGCGGTATTGCAGGCGCGTGCCGTCGGGGTTGATCCGC
>NZ_POHV01000087.1:0-1171 GCF_002884345.1 Pseudomonas sp. GW456-12-10-14-LB2 | reverse complement strand
GGGCAGCACGCTGTGGCTGACCCTGCCGCTGGACCCTGATCGTCTGGAGCATCCGACCTCGGACCTCGACAGCCCGCCGCTGGACGAAACCGGCCCCCGGGAAGCCAGGCAGGCCGCACACACGTTCAACCTGATGCAACACCGCATCCGCGAACAGGTGCAGCAACGCGCACGAATGCTCGGCGCCGTCTCCCACGACCTGCGCACCCCGCTGTCACGGCTGAAACTGCGCCTGGAAAACATCAACGACGACAAGCTGCAAGGCCAGATGCGCCAGGATCTGGACGACATGATCGGCATGCTCGACGCCACCCTCACCTACCTGCACGAACAGCGCACCAGCGAAGCCTTGCAGTTGATGGACGTGCAGGCGCTGGTCGAATCACTGTGCGAAAACGCCCAGGATCAAGGCGCCGACGTGCAGGTCAGCGGCCACTGTGCCCCCTTGCAGGTGCAACCGATGGCACTGCGCTCATGCATCAACAACCTGATGGACAACGCCCTGCGCTACGCCGGCCAAGCGCACATCGAACTGCAGGACCAACGCGAACAGCTGCTGATCCGCGTCATCGACCACGGCCCGGGCATCGCGGCGGACAAGCGCGAAGCCGTATTCGAGCCGTTCTTCCGCCTCGAAGGCTCACGCAACCGCAACTCCGGCGGCGTCGGTCTGGGCATGACCATCGCCCGGGAAGCGGCGCAACGTCAGGGCGGACAACTGACCCTGGCAGAAACACCCGGCGGCGGCCTGACCGCCGTGATCCAGCTGCCCCGCCACTGATCCCGACTGTGTACCGGTCGGTACAAACTTCACATACCCACGACACCTTGCGACTGGAGGCTGCATAAGCCGGTACACCCACCGGTTTTCCAGTCCAAGGAGTGAGCCCGATGATCGGTAGCGTCAGCAACTACACGAGCTATACCAGCACCAGCAGCACCTCCACCCAAAACGCCCGCAGCCAGCAACTGCAAAAGGAACTGTTCGCCAAACTCGACAGCAACGGCGACGGCGCGGTGGATCAGGACGAACTCGGCAGCGCCCTGTCGCAGAAGTCCAACGACGGCCTGCTGGTCAGCCTGAGCAAACAATTCGGCGATCTGGACAGCGACGCCAGCGGCAGCCTCAGCGCCGAAGAAATGACCGCCATGGCCCCACCCCCGCCACCAC
>NZ_POHV01000086.1:0-1300 GCF_002884345.1 Pseudomonas sp. GW456-12-10-14-LB2 | reverse complement strand
CCCCTCACTGTAGAGACCGGTACATCCTTTACACATTAGACCGGGGACATCGTTTACACCTTTTACAGGCTTGATACGCGGTTGGCACCGCGCTCAAACCTGCCTAAACAGAAGTTGCAAAGGTACAGCTCCCACACGTCATCAGCCACTTCCTTCAGCGCGATGTCCTCGCCGATCAGCGCCTCGCCCAAAAACATTCGTTGCCCCTTCCACTTGAACTCGCCGTTCGAACGAACCTTGCGTACCTCAACCTCAGGGCCATATTCGACCGCGGGCAAGTAGCCCGGATACGGGCGCAACGAAGGTCTGTATACGGAAGCCGGCGGTTTCATGCCCAGTGCGGTGTGTGGTCGATCATGGTTGAAGTCCTGAACGAACTCTTCAAAGGCCAGCTGCTGGCGTACGAGATTTTCCGCAGGTGTTCGCAGTACCGCTGCTTTGAGGGTGCGGTGCATCCGTTCGTGTCGACCGTTCTGGTCAGGACGCCCTGGTGTGATTGTCTCGATATGGATGCCATGCCTGATGAACCAGACGGACAGCTTCGACAGCCGCGCCAAACCGGTCGATGCGAAAGGCGCCCCGTTATCTGTGCGGATTACGTCCGGCAATCCAAACTCCCGGAAAGCCCATTCGAATCCCTGTCGCGTCGGCTCGCTGTGCGTGCCGGGCAACGCCCGGCAGAGCAGCAGATAGCGGCTCATCTGATCGGTAATGGTCAGCGGATAGCACCAATTGCCGTCCTGCATCCTGAACTGCCCTTTGAAGTCGGCACACCAGGTCTGGTTGGGTTCATCGGCCGGGCGTAAATGCGTCGGAGCACGCGGGCGCAAAGGATAAGGGCGCCGCGCAATGACCAAGCCAGCCTTCTTCAACCACTCACCAGCAGTGCTCGCGGCCGGCCATGGGATCTGTGGATCGGACTTTCGCAGGCGATCAATGATCTGTTTGGGACCTCGATCCGGATGCTCGTTTTTCTTGGCCAGCAATGTGGCGATGATTTCATCCGGGGTTTGATGAGGGCAGTTCAAAGGCTTGCGGGATTGCTCTTTCAAGCCATCCACACCGAGCGCTGCATACCGATCCAGCCACTTATCGACGGTTGGCCGGCTGACCCCATAACGCCGGCTCAATTGGCTCTTGGTGTAGCTGCCACTGAGCCAGTCACTGACTAATTTCACTCGTTGATCCATCGGGGACTCTTGATTCCAGGGCATGGTCAGCACCTCCTGACCATGATTGATACCTGTAAACCATGTCCCCGGTCTCAAACGTAAAGGATGTACCCGGTCTTTACCCACCC
>NZ_POHV01000085.1:0-1497 GCF_002884345.1 Pseudomonas sp. GW456-12-10-14-LB2 | reverse complement strand
AAATAAATCTGAGAATCATCTGGCCGGCCTCCCCACCTCACGGAGGTGGCGCAAAATTCAAGGTGCGAACTTAGTCTTTTGCGTAGGAGGCCGTGATGAAATTCTGTGGCATAGACCTGCATTCGAACAACAGTGTTGTGGTGGTTACCGACGAAACGGATCGGGTACTGCTCAGTCGACGCTGTCCCAACCAGCTAACGCCAATCCTTTCGCTGCTCGAGCCTCACCGTGCTGAACTGGTTGGCGTCGTGGTTGAGTCCACCTACAACTGGTATTGGTTGGTCGATGGCCTCAAGGCAGCGGGCTTTGAGGTGAAGCTGGCCCATCCCGTGGCGATGAAACGCTACGACGGTTTGAAGCATTCTGACGACAAGGATGATGCGACTTTCCTGGCTCATTTGCTGCGACTCGGGATTTTACCGACCGGATATATCCATCCGCCGCAAGAACGTGCGCTGCGAGATTTGGCACGCAAACGTATTCAACTGGTACGCAGCCGGACTCAGCACATTCTGTCCGTCGAGAACATCATGGCGCGCCAGTTTGGCCAGCGGTTGAGCTGCAATGAAGTCAAAGGGCTGTCAGCCACATCCGTCGACAGGCTGGGCCTGCCGACGGATGTGGCTCTGGCAATGAAAGCGAATGTCGCCATTGTTCAGGCATTGCAGATCCAGATTGATTTTCTTGAAGAGCGATTACTGCACGAAGCCTATTTGCGCCCGGAGTTTTCTTTGTTGAAAACGATGCCCGGAATTGGCGAAGTGCTGGCCACGGTCATCATGCTGGAAACCGGAAATATTGAGCGCTTTGCCGACGTAGGCCACTTCGCCTCTTACGCTCGCTGCGTAAAAAGTGCGCATTACTCCAACGGCAAAAAGAAAGGTGAAGGCAACGCCAAGAACGGCAACGCTTATTTGATCTGGGCTTATATCGAAGCGGCTAATTTCGCCCGGCGCTTCAGCGAGGATGCCAAACGCTTTTTCGAGAAGAAGAAAGCCAAGACCAATGCCGTGGTCGCTACCAAGGCACTGGCACACAAGCTGGCGCGAGCGAGTTATCACATCCTGAAGGAGAAACAGCCTTTTGATGCCAGACGCTGTTTCGCCTGAGGGGCGAATGAGGTGATGGTTGGCCAACCAAAAAGGGACTGGGCTCGAACCACTAAATCTGAGTGGCGACCGACCATCACCGCCTGAGTGTGTTGTAACCGGGTCGTCTGCCAGGTGAGCCAGCTGGGACTGGACGTGTGTTTTGCACGAGCCACAGTTCTGTGACACGTTTTGGACGCATTGGCAGCACCAACGTTTCTCTGGGGCAGTTAACTGCCAGGGCGGTGCTGGTCGTATCGCAACCGCTTGATCCAAATGGGTGTCTGGCACGACTCGTTCGTAGCCAATGAAGAGGAAACGGGTTCGACGGGTTCAACCGATCAGGTTGAGTTGGAGAGCAAACCCTGCAGTTGAAAACTGCAGGGCGCGGTGGCTTTTAACCTTGACT
>NZ_POHV01000084.1:0-2178 GCF_002884345.1 Pseudomonas sp. GW456-12-10-14-LB2 | reverse complement strand
CCCCCAAGGGGGCGAGGGGGAAAGGGAGCAGATCTGCGTTGTTTTCAATTTTGAGCTCGGCGGAAAGGGAGCCGATCTTCGTTGTTTTCAATATTGAGTTCGACGGAAAGGGAGCAGATCGGGGGCTTTTCAGTTTTTGAGTTCGGCTCGATATTTCAGGTCGGTGTATTTCGAGTAAACAACCCGGTCAGTTCCCTCTCCCTCCGGGAGAGGGTTAGGGTGAGGGGGGCTGCCCCTGACACATCTCACATTTCGAGGTTGATCCACCCCGGCTTCGCCACCTCCGGCGTCACCGCTTTCACGGTCTTACCGGTGGCCATCTCAACCCGCCGCGCCACCTCCGGATCATCCGCAAACGGCGTCAGACTCGCCTCATCCAGGCTCTCGGTCGTCTCATGCCGCAAGCAGTACTCCACCGCCAGCCACAGAAACACCACGCCCAACACATTCAAGAAAACATCGAACATGACCGGCTCCCTTTATCAGGCGATCTGCGCTTCACGATGGGCGAGTGCAACGTCGGCAACGCGCACCGTGCGCCACACGTTATAGGCCATCAGCAACATACCGCTGAGGAAGAACACCCCGCCAGCAAACCGCACGACAAACCCCGGATGGCTGGCCTGCAGCGCTTCAACGAACGAGTACGTCAGCGTGCCGTCCTCGTTGATCGCCCGCCACATCAGGCCCTGAGTAATCCCGTTGACCCACATCGAAGCGATGTACAACACCGTGCCAATGGTCGCCAGCCAGAAGTGCAGGTTGATCAGCGGCGTGCTGTGCATGCGTTCGCGGCCAAAGACCTTGGGCACCATGTGATAGGTCGCGCCGAAGGTGATCATCGCCACCCAGCCGAGGGCGCCGGCGTGTACGTGGCCGATGGTCCAGTCGGTGTAGTGGGAGAGGGCGTTGACGGTCTTGATCGCCATCATCGGGCCTTCGAACGTCGACATGCCGTAGAACGCCAGCGACAGGACGAGGAAGCGCAGGATCGGGTCAGTGCGCAATTTATGCCACGCGCCGGACAGGGTCATCATCCCGTTGATCATGCCGCCCCAGCTCGGCGCCAGCAGGATCAGCGACATCGCCATGCCCAGTGACTGCGCCCAGTCCGGCAGCGCGGTGTAGTGCAAATGGTGCGGGCCGGCCCAGATGTACAGGGTGATCAGCGCCCAGAAGTGCACGATCGACAACCGGTACGAGTACACCGGCCGATTCACTTGCTTGGGCACGAAGTAATACATCATCCCGAGGAACCCGGTGGTCAGGAAGAAACCCACCGCGTTGTGCCCGTACCACCACTGCACCATGGCGTCGGTGGCGCCGGAGTACACCGGATAGGACTTGAACCAGTCCACCGGAATCGACAGGTGATTGACCACGTGCAGCATGGCGATCACCAGGATGAAGGCGCCGAAGAACCAGTTGCCGACGTAGATGTGCTTGGTCTTGCGCTGCACCACGGTCGTGAAGAACACGATGGCATACGCGACCCAGACTACCGCCATCCACACCGCGCCGGAGAATTCGATCTCGGCGTATTCCTTGGTGGTGGTGTAGCCCATCGGCAGTGTGACCAGCATGATCACGATCACCGATTGCCAGCCCCAAAAGGTGAAGGCGGTGAGTTTGTCCGAGTACAGCCGCACCTGGCAGGTCCGCTGCACGGCGTAGTAACTGGCGGCGAATTGCGCGCTGCCGGCGAAGCCAAAAATCACCAGGCTCGTGTGCAAGGGTCGCAAGCGGCCGAAGGTGGTCCACGGCAGGTCCAGATTCATGTCCGGCCATACCAGTTGCGAGGCGATCCATACCCCCATCGCCATGCCCACGACACCCCAGAAAACAGTCGCGATGACGAATTGGCGGACGACCTTGTAGTTATAAGCCTGTCCGATTGTTGCTGTGCTCATGGTCAGTTCATCCACGGTTGCAAAGTCTTGCCAGGCCACCCGGTCTGGCACGAGCTGCACTGTAGAAACCCCACCGGAAACAAAACAGGCTCAGGAATTGTTCATTTATGCGGATCAGATCAAAGCGCTGCCTGCGGCCATCTGCCGCGCCCTGATACGGTTTTTATGCGTTCAGGTGAATCTTTAACGGGCTGCGCTGCAACGTCATAGTGCTTTTACAAAACTGTGGGAGCGAGCCTGCTCGCGATTGCGGTGTGTCAGCCAACAT
>NZ_POHV01000083.1:0-3235 GCF_002884345.1 Pseudomonas sp. GW456-12-10-14-LB2 | reverse complement strand
GGGAGCGGTTGTATGGGAATCGGGTGGTGGTTAAGTATGAGGTCGGGGAACAAGTCATTGAAAGGCAGCAGTAGGTTGTGTTTTTGCCTTAGGGTTTTGAGTCTGTGACGGAAATAACGCAATTACGGGTTTAGGTAGGGATACGTTTCGCCGCATAGGTGAAACGTATCGTCCAGATAATAAACTCCGGAAATCGAGTTTATTACCAGTTCTAGCTTTCCCTTTGATGGGAATAGCAAATAGAACAGCTCAAAGAATAAATAGTCTTTGATGAGGGTTGCTGCTACGTCTGGGCGGTTTCTTATCAGGGTTGAAAGTGGCGGGTAATTGCAATCTCGTAATGCGGGGATGTCGGCGTAGCCTTGTTTGTTATCGTCTTGTATGCATTCGGCGATGAATGCATTTGTCAGCTCGTGGAATTGCTCGGGCAGTTCGTGAGTTTTTATTGATAAAGTATATTTTTTGGTATTTTTGGAGAGCGGTTCACCGAAGCCAAGGCTGCGGTAGGTTACAGAGGTTGGGCCAATGATGTTGTTTTCTGATTTGAAGATCATGATTTTTTAATCGCGGGAGGAAACGAAGGGGATGCTGTATGTACGCAATCGTGGTCGTCTACATAAGTTAAGAAGCTAAGGGCTATATTAGTTATCCAGAATGGAAAGCCAGTCGTTTCTGAAAGCAATATTTTCAAATCGGATGATGACTGAAGCGTCCAGGCATGGATTTGGTTGTCGAGGACGATTAATTTTGGTTTCTCAGAAGGGTATAGGAGATCGACTTTTTTCCAAAAGTTTGGGTCGTGTTGTTTTGTTACGGATTTTAGATTGAAGGGGTCAAGGGTTTTTGTGTTGGAGTAAAAGAAGCAGGTTTTTATGTCTGAGATTATTTTTTCTAATTCAATGTCTTTGATTTGCTGGTTTTTTAGATTGTTTGTTTCAAGTGCTGATGTGATTTCTTTTTCCAAGTAACTCATCGAGATATTCCTGTTGTTTTTTTTTTGAAGCATAAATAGAAGTGAGTCTGTTCCCTTTGTGGAGTGTTTTAATTATTGATTGTAAATTCGATAGCCAGCGTCAAAGTTGCTAGTGGTGTGAGTGTTGCTATATGTGGAGTCGAATATGCCTGTGAGAGGTGGTTGAGTAGGTTTTTCTATTGAATTTAGTTTTTCTAAAGCCTTTTGAAACTCCGGGTAGCTTTCTATGTATGTGTAGTCTGATGAGTTAAATTCAAGTGTTATAGTATTGGGTGAAATGAATGCGAAGTTAATCAAGAGCTCCGGGGTCGAAAAAATTCTTCCGCTGATGTCGTAAATCTTGTCTCCGGTATTTAATTTTTTGCCGTAGCGCTCGTGGGTTAAATACCCGTGATCTTGATTTGATAGTCGCAGTAGTTTTTCGTAGCCTTTTATTGACTCAAAGGAAATACAGGCTTGTCTTATTATAAGGAAGCCGTGTTCGGTCATGTTCTCCAAAAACGTTGAGTTCTGCCTGTTGATCGAATCGATTAAGGGCTCGTCGATCAGGTTAAGTACAAAATTTGATAGCTTAAGGCGAAATTTTTCCTGAGGGTTCTCGATGGGTGGGATGCTGATACAGCTTATAATCCCGCCTGCGTTATCGGAGTCGATTACGCCAAAGCACTCTGTGATATCAATTGAGAAAATCATTGCGCTCTCCAGCGAGAACTGAATACACCTATAAGATGTTGGAGGTGGATGTTTTTAATCTTCTTTATTCCATTCCGCATGGGTCTCAATGGCTATTTTTAGCCACGCGCTAAAGTCAGGATGTTCTCCGTGAAGCTCCCACCCCTCTGAAGCATATGCATGTATTATTAGCACTTTTGGATTGCCGGATAAATCATCACCGTCAAAGCAAGCAATATCATCATTGGCGTTGAACTTTGCGAAAGGAACTAACGTGCGGTTGGGATACAGATTTTTTAGCGTGTTGTGCCAGTAATTTATTTTTCCCTCTTGATATATTAGTAACCACCAAGGTTCAATGTCCGGTTCAGGTTCCGTAGTCGCGAATTCTATAAATGTACTAGGGAAGTTGTAGTTTTTCAGGTGTTCAATGTTGAGAGGAATTTTCATTTTGCCTGTTGGTTTTGAAATGCGGAAAAGGGACGGGGGCAGATTTATTTTCTTTAACGAATAATAAATCTGCCCTCTTCAATTTGGTTCTATTTAAAGTTGCGCGCTGCTGGATTTTTTTAGAAGGTTTTCAAGTTCGGGGTAGGATTCAAGTTCTTCGTGGGTTAGGGAGTTAATAATAGCTTGTATTTTTTTTGCGTATTTATTCTCGATCGGGACTTCGCTCCAATCCAGTTCTGAGGCAGAGGCTATTAATACTTCGGTAAATGGAGAGTCCAAAAGTTTCTTTAGAATTTCAATTGCCTGAGTGGAGCGATTCTCTCCAAGAGCCGCAGCACTTCGCTCCTGCCAATACTCTTTCCTTGATAGGATCGTGTCATTAAGTCGGTTCCAGTCTTCAGCGCTGAATTTTCCTAGAACTCCTTTGGCTACCTGCTCTGTAATGTATTCATTCCAGTTAGAATCCTCGCTTTGTCCCAGCCGGTAGTTGTATTCATCGAAGGCCTTGCTATTCATGATTGTTACTCAATTTTAATAGTAGGCGACATATGGGGCTGAATAGGGGGTAGGTTGATTTTCTATTTTTTTTCAGCGAAAAATAAACCGGTCTCCTTTAATTTATGCTTCAAGCATAAAGTCTTCGATTTTCTTAATGTATTCCATCTTGTCCTTTGTTCTGAATTCCCCTAGGAATATTTCAGAGTTTTTTAGAGGTTTTCCTTTGTTGTCATACTTGATTGTCAGGAAATCAACTACAAACTCCCCCGATGGATCTCCTTCTGGTTCAACTCTGGAGTCAAAGCAGTGTCCGTAGTTTGTCGTGCACCACCTAGTAAAACTGAGCTACTAAACCAATCTGCAGTTTCGGGGGTGAGATCAATCTCGTAAAGGTTGTTGATTGTGATTGTCCATCCGCTGGGTACTCGGAGGGGTTGGAGTTCGTATTTAAGTTTTCTTCTCATATTGTTTGGTATTTTCCATTTGTTTTTGAACTTGATCTGGAGATGCCGGAAATCCGTGTGTTACATATTGAAAGGAGGGCGGACGTATTTTGTCCGAAGAAAAATAAATCTGAGAATCATCTGGCCGGCCTCCCCACCTCACGGAGGTGGCGCAAAATTCAAGGTGCGAACTTAGTCT
>NZ_POHV01000082.1:0-3868 GCF_002884345.1 Pseudomonas sp. GW456-12-10-14-LB2 | reverse complement strand
TTCAACCGATCAGGTTGAGTTGGAGAGCAAACCCTGCAGTTGAAAACTGCAGGGCGCGGTGGCTTTTAACCTTGACTTGAGACCGGCTAATGGGCGTCCCGTTTTTTCCGTTGTCTTGGGACGCTGGAGTGAGAGCTATGCGAGGGCTACAAAAACTGTATCCGATCGATGATTACCTGACCATTCACTACCACAGCAATCGACTTGATACCGTTCAGAACCCCTGTATCGATCTGTTGCTGACGCTGGTAGGCGGTGACCGTTAGGTTAATGAAATTAAGCGTCGCCCCAGCGGTATCCCTGAAAACCAAATTCATTTGAGTGGCATTACCAAAAATATTGCCACCCGCAATCCAGATCACCAGTCTGTTGGCAGTCCTGCCAATCAGCTCCACCTCATAAGATAGAGAGGTAATTTGCCCATTAGGCTGCGCTAAATACCCATAAAACGCCTGTCCATCTGCGTCAACGGGATCAGTAAACCTTCCAATGGCCAGCGAGTCATTCGGATGAACTTTTCCCGTCAAGGTTACTTTGATTTTATTGGTCGAAACCGATTGCCCAACCTCGGAGGCTCCCTGACTGGGTGTGGACTCAAAATCCTCAATGTCCGGCAAACCCTCTCCAACTACTCGTGCCTGGGCTTCCTTGGAAACGCCAATGACTTTGCCTCCCCTGATCTGTTCGAACTTGACCCTCACCTGACTGTTGGCAACCACCTTTACATTGGGTATTGGCCAGGAAAACTGCCCCGGTACATTGCCGATTGGCAAAGTCTCGTCATGGGTGGCGACCATGACGCCGTTCAGCCACGCTTCGAACGTTAGATGAATCTGATCCCCCGCCTGCCAAATCGTATTGATCAAGTGAATCAGCGCCCACAATGGCCCGCCATTCATTTTGCCCAGATCGACTTCTTTCGGATCGTCACCGTTTTCTCCGAGGATTTCCTGAAGGATGGCCTCGAGCAGTTCTGCCCAATCCAGATGCACATCGATCAGACAAGGAATCGACCAATGATCCTGTGCATTGAATTGGCCCAACTGTGTTGTTCCTGAGTAATTGTTTGTCTGGCTGATCACGTTGTACTTGATCGGGAACTGCGGATTGTTCGGATCCTTGGCAAAGTGCGGTGTAGTCAGAGTGAGTGTGATTGGCTGGGTCAGGTCGGGGTTGGGGTTGGTCGGCGTTGGTTCGATTCGATGTTTGGTCTCTACTCCGCCGCTATCAACAGTGATCAGGTCATAGAGATGTTTGTGCGGATAATCCAGCGTTAGCAGTACGCCTTGTGCAGCTTGTGAGGCGTCCACGCTGGTGGGGGTGGCGTTGATGGCGAGTGCCGAATGTCCGCCCCCCGGTACCTGTTCATCGCCACCTGGAGCAAAAGCATCGTAAAGCACCGTCAATGAGGGAGACGTGTCGCCGTTGCCTGAAAGACGCTCAACCGTACAGTGCAAACTGTTGATGTCCTCCAGCAGCAAACCGGCAGGCAGGCGTAACAGCACCGGGTCGCTGATGCTGAATACGATTTCACTGCTGATCGGCTTTGGGTTGTTGTTCAGGTGCAAGTGAACGGTTTCATACAGATCCTGACCTTGCCAAGGCCCGAACAGCACTGCCATCCCCAAAGGGTCTTTGTAGTGATTGACGATCGAGACCCCGATATGCGCACCAATCACCGGGTCAGTCTTGAGGAGGACTTGTGGAGGCGTGAGAGCAAAAATGGCGATGGGGGGCGACGTGGTGGCGTTCATGGCATCTGCTCGCGGGGCAATTGAGATGAGCTTCATCAAAGCACCATGCAGTTGCATCGACCACTGTCAGATCTGACAGGTGAAGGCTGTTTATAGATGAACGGTCGAGTGCCGAAGAGATCTCCAAGGATTTGAACAGGCAGAAAAACGGCGCCGTAAAGGGGCCGTTTTGGTTTCATCACTCAAACGCGCGGCTCAGCCGCCACCTCCAGATTATCCAGCGCACGATTCACCGCCAGTTCCCCCAGCATGATCAATTGCGCGATCCCCAGCAGCACATGCCGGTGCGAGCCGTCCACCAGCCCGGCGAAGTCGGTGGCCATTGTTTTGGCCGAGGTCAGGGTTTCGCAGGCGTCGGCCAGCAGTTCTTCGCTGTCGATGCCGGGGGCGATGAGGTAGCGGGTGTTGGGTTTGAGCAGCGGTTTTATGGGGAGTAGGGGATTGAAGTAGTGATCGAGGGCGCGTTCGGCGGCTTCGTGGAAGGTCTTCGAATCCACCGATTCGTAAGGCGAGGTGGAGTCGGTTTCGGGCGGGTTTGGCGTTGGTTTGATCATGGTGAAGCTCCTTGAGAAATGGAGCCGTCATCCATCGCTGCTAAACGAATGAGGTGGCGGCTGTACGCGGGTTAGCAGACCAGGCTCAAGGATCCCGGCGCACCGAAGTGCCCCACGCAAGCCGCCATAAAACAGAAATGGCGAAACCAGCGTGCCTTGAGAATTGCCGAGCTGCTAAACCCGATCGCTGATTCATCAGCGACCCGGAAACGATAGAGCCCGCCCTCAAGGCGCACAAGCCGGCGGATTCTGGCGGATGCGTAGGCAATGGCGCAAGGCGTTGTGGCTTGCCGGACGTTTCGGTCAACGGCTTTAAACAGTCATGGCGAATCCGTGAAGAAGCGGTTTACAGTGACCGGCCACGCACTGATCCAAGAGGGATCTTCCATGCCTGAGCACAACCCCGCCATTCACCTCGAACGCTTCAGCGAATCCCACGTCGAAGGCGTCACCGCGCTTTACAACGACCCGGCTGTGACCCGGCAGGTGCTGCAGATGCCGTTTCAGTCTGCCGAGATCTGGCGTCAACGACTGATGCCGGAAAACGAACGGATGGTGAAACTGGTGGCGTTGCATCAAGGTGCGGTGATCGGGCATCTCGGGCTGGAGGCTTTTTCGCGGATTCGCCGCAGTCACGCGGGCAGTGTCGGCATGGCCGTTGCGGTAGCGTGGCAGGGCAAGGGTGTCGGTTCGAAGCTGTTGGCAGCGGCGCTGGACATCGCCGACAACTGGATGAACCTGCACCGGGTCGAACTTTCGGTGTACGCCGACAACGAGGCGGCAATCGGCCTCTATCGCAAGTTCGGCTTCGAAAACGAGGGCCTGTTCCGCGATTACGCCGTGCGTGACGGGCAATGGGTCGACACTTTGAGCATGGCGCGTCTGCGCAAACGCTGACCTTCTGTCCGTCAATGGTCGATCAGGCGATCGTGCAGGCAAATGACTTGCACGGTCGTCATCGGCATCTGCCATGCTCAAAGTCCGCAGCACCGCTCCTTGAAGGAACACCGCAATGGACGACGTACAGCAACTGGGAGAAATGCTTCGCCACTATGCCGACAGCGAAGCGCACAAGAAGCAATTGTTCGAGACGCAATCGGCGACCTGGGCCACACGGATTAGCGAGTTGTTCGGGCAGATTCAGCAATGGCTGGAGCCGGTGCAGGCGCCGGGGTTGCTGGAGGTGAGTCGCGAGGCTTATGTGGCGTTCGGGCCGAGCACGCCGGTTGAGACCTCAACCTTCAAGACTAAAAAACTGAGCATCGTGATTGCCGGCAAACCGGTGGAGTTTGTGCCGGATGTGATGGGCAGCGGTGGACAGATTTCGCTGGCGGTGGTGGGGCTGACGGCGGCGCGTTATGGGAGTGTTTCGTTGGTGGGGTTGCCCAATGGTGATTGGCAGTGGCGCAAGACCAATGGGTTGAAGGATCCGGACACCTTTGCCTTCGATGCGAATTTTCTCGCGCAGCAACTGCAGAGCCTCATCCCCCGCGACCGCACCTAAGATCAAAAGCCTACCCCCTCATCGGAACGCCGCCCGCCCAGCCCTCTCCCCCAAGG
>NZ_POHV01000081.1:0-3903 GCF_002884345.1 Pseudomonas sp. GW456-12-10-14-LB2 | reverse complement strand
CGTGGGGGGAGAGGGCGGGGGTGAGGGGGTAAGGATTTCAAGTCCGAACCGATAATCCGAAAAGCCCCCACTCTCCCACGCTTAGATTTTTCCGCTCATAAGCTCATTCTAAAAAGTTATTTATTTTTAGATTCTTAGATCATTTAGTCTCCTTTCACGCCGACGCTCGGTCGCCTGATATGGAGCTCTTCAATGAAACTGAATTTCCCGCTTCGCCTGCTGGCCGTGGCCTCTCTGGCTGCTGCGAGTTTCCTGGCTCAGGCCGCCGACCTCACCGTCGCCTACCAGACCACCGTTGACCCGGCGAAAGTCGCCCAGGCCGACGGCGCCTACGAGAAAGCCACCAAGGCCGACATCAACTGGCGCAAATTCGATAACGGTGCCGACATCATCGCCGCCATCGCCTCCGGCGACGTGCAGATCGGCTACCTCGGTTCCAGCCCGCTGACCGCTGCAATCACCCGCAAAGTCCCGGTGGAAACCTTCCTCATCGCCACCCAGATCGGCGCCGCCGAAGCACTGGTCGCCCGCGACGGCTCCGGCATCAAGACCCCGCAGGATCTGGTCGGCAAGAAAATCGCCGTGCCGTTTGTGTCCACCGGTCACTACAGCCTGCTCGCCGCGCTGAAGCACTGGAACATCGACCCATCAAAAGTCACCGTCCTCAACCTCGCCCCGCCAGCGATCATTGCTGCGTGGAAACGCGGTGACATCGACGCCACCTACGTTTGGGATCCGGCGCTGGGTGTGGCCAAGGAAAACGGCAAAGTGCTGATCACTTCCGGTGAACTGGCCAAGTTCGGCGCACCGACCTTCGACGCCTGGATCGTGCGCAAGGACTTCGCCGAGAAGCACCCGGAAATCGTCACCGCCTTCGCCAAGGTCACCCTCGACGCCTACGCCGACTACCGCAAGGATCCGAAAGCCTGGCTGGCCAATCAGAGCAACGTCGACAAGCTGGTGAAACTCTCCGGCGCCAAAGCCAGCGACATTCCATTGCTGCTGCAAGGCAACGTCTACCCGCTGGCAGCGGATCAAGTCAGCGACCTCGGCGCTCCGACCACCAAAGCCATCACCGACACCGCTGCGTTCCTCAAGGAGCAAGGCAAGGTCGAAGCGGTACTGCCGGACTACGCGCCGTACGTCAGCGCCAAGTACATCACCAACTGATCGGGAGTTAACTGCGATGGCCTTGCTACAGCTGGAGCGCATCAGCGCACAGTATCCCGGCAGCCCGGAACCGGTACTGTCCGACATTTCCCTGACCCTCGGCCCTCAGCAATTGCTGGTGGCCCTCGGCCCGTCCGGCAGTGGCAAGACTTCGCTGTTGAACCTGATTGCCGGCTTCGTCGAACCGAGTGCCGGCCGTATCACCCTCGACAATGTGCCAGTCAAAGGCCCGAGCGCCGAGCGCGGCGTGGTGTTCCAGGACGACGCCCTGCTGCCCTGGCAGGACGTGCTGGCCAACGTCGCTTTCGGTCTGGAACTGGCCGGTGTGGCCAAGGACAAACGCGAACAGCGTGCCCGGGAAATGCTCGCGCTGGTCGACCTTTCCGGTTTTGAACACCGTCGCATCTGGCAGCTTTCCGGCGGCCAGAAGCAGCGCGTCGGCCTGGCCCGCGCTCTCGCCGCCGACCCACGTGTATTGCTGATGGACGAGCCCTTCGGCGCCCTTGACGCCTTCACCCGTGAACAGATGCAGGAGCTGTTGCTGCAAGTCTGGCAACGCACCGCCAAACCGGTGTTCCTGATTACCCACGACATTGAAGAAGCGGTGTTCCTTGCCACTGACCTGATTCTGCTCGCGCCGAATCCGGGGCAGATCGTCGAGCGTCTGCATCTCGACTTCGGCCAGCGCTACGCCGCCGGCGAATCGGCGCGGGCGATCAAGTCCGATCCGCGCTTCATCGAAACCCGCGAACACGTGCTGGCCAAAGTGTTCTCGCAACGCAGCGCCGTTCAGCGGCAGGAGCGCGCATGAGCAGTTACGACGTTTCCGCCACCGCCGTGAAACCCGCCGCCACATCGGTGGTGATTCCCGTGCGTCGCAGCCTCAGCACCCGCTGGATCAGCCTGCTGACCCTGTTCGCGTTGCTGGTGATCTGGTGGGCCGTCACGGCCACCGGTCTGATCGAACCGCTGTTCCTGCCGCCACCGTCCGCCGTGCTGCAAAAAGGCTGGTTGCTGGCGACCACGGGCTACATGGATTCGACGCTGTGGCAGCACTTGGGTGCGAGCCTGAGCCGCATCGGTCTGGGCCTCGGTTTTGCGATTCTGACCGCGGTGCCGGTGGGCATTGCCATCGGCGCCAACCGCATCGCCCGTGGCGTGCTCGATCCGCTGATCGAGTTCTACCGGCCGATTCCGCCGCTCGCCTATTTGCCGCTGATCGTGATCTGGTGCGGCATCGGCGAGTTGTCGAAAGTGCTGCTGATCTATCTGGCGATTTTCGCTCCGATTGCCATCGCGACCGCCACCGGCGTGCGCACCGTCGACCCGGCCAAATTGCGCGCTGCGCAATCGCTGGGCGCGACTCGCACGCAACTGATCCGCCACGTGATTTTGCCAAGCGCCCTGCCGGACATTCTGACCGGTGTGCGCATTGGCTTGGGTGTCGGCTGGTCGACGCTGGTCGCTGCCGAATTGATCGCGGCCACCAGCGGCCTGGGCTTCATGGTGCAGTCGGCTGCGCAGTTCCTGGTCACCGATGTGGTGGTGCTGGGGATTCTGGTCATCGCCCTGATCGCCTTCGCTATGGAGATGGGCCTGCGCGCCCTGCAACGCAAACTGGTGCCGTGGCACGGCCAGGCCCACTGATTTTTCAGCACTGACTACCCCGACAGTTTCGGGGCCCCGGAATTGAAGAGAACCACCATGAGCAGCCTGAACATCACCCCGTTAAGCTCGGCCCTCGGCGCACAGATCAGCGGCGTCGACATCAGCCAGCCGCTGAACCTGGAACAGCGCGATGCCATCGAGCAGGCACTGCTCAAATACCAGGTGCTGTTCTTCCGCAATCAGCCGATCGAGCCGTCGCAGCAGGCGCGTTTCGCCGCCTACTTCGGCGACCTGCATATTCATCCGATCTACCCGAACGTGCCGGAACAGCCGGAAGTGCTGATCCTCGACACCGCCGTCACCGACGTGCGCGACAACGCGATCTGGCACACCGACGTGACCTTCCTGCCGACCCCGGCCATGGGCGCGGTGCTCAGCGCCAAGCTGCTGCCGGAATTCGGTGGCGACACATTGTGGGCCAGCGGGATTGCCGCGTATGAGGCGCTGTCGGCGCCAATGAAAGCGCTGCTTGAAGGGCTGACTGCGACTCACGATTTCACCCGATCCTTCCCGCTGGAGCGCTACGGCAACACGCCGGAAGCACTGGCGCAGTGGGAAGCCGCGAGGCGCAAAAATCCACCGCTGTCGCACCCGGTGATTCGCACGCATCCGGTGAGCGGACGGCGTTCGCTGTTCGTCAACGAAGGGTTCACGTCGAAGATCAATGAGCTGTCGGAGACCGAGAGCGAAGCGGTGTTGAAGTTCTTGTTCGCGCATGCGACGCGGCCGGAGTTCACCATTCGCTGGCGCTGGCAGAAGGATGACATTGCATTCTGGGATAACCGCGTGACCCAGCATTACGCGGTGGATGACTACCGGCCGGCGCGGCGGGTGATGCAGCGGGCTACGGTGTTGGGGGATGTGCCGTTTTTTCGCTGAGCCTTTAACGCCAGAGCAAAATCAAGAGCCCCCTCACCCTAACCCTCTCCCGGAGGGAGAGGGGACTGACCGAGGTGTTTTGTCGCTATACACCGACCTGAAGTATCGAATCGAACTCAGGTTTGAAAAGCACGGAGATTTGCTCCCTTTCCCCCTCGCCCCCCCTGGGGGAGAGGGCTGGGGTGA
>NZ_POHV01000080.1:0-3935 GCF_002884345.1 Pseudomonas sp. GW456-12-10-14-LB2 | reverse complement strand
GGGCTGGGTCTGGCGCTGTGCAAGGAAATCGTCCAGTTGCACGGCGGGCGGATGGGTGTTTACTCGCGGCCGGGGCAGGGCACGCAGTTCTATATGGCGCTGGCGGTTTAGGCTTCGTCGTCGATCCGGCGGCCGGCGAGTCGCCGTCCACGGGTAATCAGTTCGATGAACTGCACCGCGCTCAAGGCGTGGGCGAACAACCAGCCCTGACCGAACTTCACCCCTTCGCTGCTCAGCAGCGCCGCTTGTGACTCGAATTCGATCCCTTCGGCAATCACCTTCAGGTCCAGCGCCTGGGCCATGTGAATGATGTGTGGCGCGACACCGCTGCTGGCGGCGTCATGGCCGAGGGCGTCGATGAAGGCCTTGTCGATCTTCAGGCAATCCACCGGCAGGGTTTGCAAATAGGCCAGGCTGCAATAGCCGGTGCCGAAATCGTCGATCAGCACCTGATGCCCGACATCGCGCAGCGCCTGCAGGTTTTCCCGGGCTACCACCACATCGATCAGGCCGCGCTCGGTCACCTCGAAAGCAATCTGCCGCGCCGCCACCCGATGCAGGGTCAGCAGCCGCGCCATGACCTGGCCGATGCGCGGCACCATCACGTCGCAGGCGGCCAGGTTCACCGAGATGTACAGCTGCGGATTGGCCCGCAGCAACTGACCCAACTGCTCGAGCAGGCGTTGCAGGACGAAGTCGGTCATCTGGCGAATCTGTCCGGTGTTCTCGGCCATCGGGATGAACAGGTCGGGGCTGGTCAGCGTGCCGTCCGGCCGGCGCCAGCGCAGCAAGGCTTCGGCACCGACGCAGTTGCGGCTGTCGAGATCGAAGATCGGCTGATAAAGCACCTGCAACTCGCCACGGCGGATGGCGCCGTGCAGCTCGGCGTCGAGCGACTGGCGCTGGCGCACGACCCAGAACACCAGAACGCCCACCAGCGCACCGAGCACCAGACAGAAAGGCACCATCCACCACCAGAGCTCCGGAATGTGCATGCCCGTGCGCGGGCTGATCAGCACCAGTTGGTATTCCGGGTTGTCAGTGGGCATGCGGTAGATCAGGTGTGACTGGGTGACTTGCAGTGCGTTCGGGGTTTTCGGCGGCCAGGGCTCGGTGGGCGGCCAGACCTGTGGAACGCCGAGCACCGGAATCGCCCGGGTCCCGTGATCCAGCACTACCAACAGGCTGCTGCCGGGCAACAGGTCGACCATGTCGGTGAGATGTCCGCGCGAGGTGGCTACGCGAAAGTTGCCGCGCCCGAGCATCAGCGCTGCGCGGTTTTCATCGGGTTCGGTGGTGGTGTTCAGCCAGTAGCTGTAGGTCGGGCCCTTGATGTCCGGAGGACGGACCACCGACAGGCCTTCCTGGCGCGGACGGTTGGAGCAGATCCGCGTGGCGTCCATGTAGGCCGCTTCATAGACGAAGCGGTAGTTGAACGTCACTTGCTGCAACGTCGCGATCATTTCGTCGTCGCAGCTGCGCAAGGGCTGGGCTTCAAGGTCGTCGAGGCTTTCGCGCAACTGGCCGAACAGTTGCTCCAGACGCGCCAGGAACCGCTCGCCCTGGGCGTTCATTTCCTGGCTTTCGCTTTGTTCGACCTGGCGCATGGCCACGAACAGCCCGCCGGTGATCAGCAGGCTCGCACTGAGGACAGCCGCGATCATCGCCAGAAACCAGGGGCGATAAAACCAGCTACGCAGCGTCTCTCGGGTAGCAACCATCATGGATATCCGAAGAATTACCAATGAGTTATAGCTGCTGATTACACTTTCGCCCTGACCGTCGGGCGGGCGTCATTATTTTGTCTGATTCAACACCAGCAGCAACGCTGCCGTTTGCGCGTCCGGCGTGCCGTCAAAGCGCGTAGGGCGGTAGTGCATCTGGAAGGCCGCGAGCACATGCCGGGTCGCCACATCCAGCTCGCCGGTCTGTGGCGTCGAGTAGCCCAGGCGCGCCAGTTGGCTCTGGAACCAGGTGATGCTCGGCAGTTCGGCGTTGAATTGCGCCTGCTGGCGTGCCACCGCTTGTTCGTTGGGCCAGAGCCCCAGCCCTTCGGCCGCCAGACGCTTCCAGGGGAACAGCGGACCCGGGTCGAGCTTGCGCAACGGGGCGATGTCGCTATGGCCGATGATGTGGCGCGGACTGATGCCCTGGCGTTTGCTGATGTCCTTGAGCAGAACGATCAGCGATTGCACCTGGGCTTCGCTGTAGGGATACCAGAGGCGACCGGTTGGAGTGTCCTTGAAGCCCGGATTGACGATCTCGATGCCGATCGAACTGGAGTTGAGCCAGGTACGGCCTTGCCATTCGCTTTCGCCGGCGTGCCAGGCCCGCAGGTTTTCGTCCATCAGTTTGTAGATGGTGGCGTTTTTGTCGTCGCCGATCAGGTAATGGCTGCTGACCTCGCCGTGGGTCAGCAATTGCAGCGAGCGTTCCAGCGATGCGGAGGTGTAGTGCACGATCACAAACTGTACGCGACTGTCGTGATTGACCGAAGGATGGCTGGTGTCAAAACGCGGGCCGCTGGCACAACCGGCCAGGAGGATCAGCGACGCGAGCAGGGTAAAAAATTTCATGGCAGAGGGCAGTACACGCAAGACGATAATGCAACAGTGTAACGTATCGCCTTGCGCTACGACGCTTGAATGGCTGATTTAAACAATATGGAACAATTGCCTCAGCCCAGCTCCACCCGGTTTCGCCCTGCGTTTTTCGCCCGATAAAGCGCCTGATCGGCTCTTTTGAGTACCAGATCGCTGTGCTCACCCGCGCGGAACGTCGTCAGACCCATGGAAACGGTGATCGTGACGCGCTCACCTTTGAAGTGAAATGGGCAGGCTTCGATGGCCGCGCGCAGGGTTTCCAAAAACTTGGCACCGACGGCGGGCGGTGTTGCCGGCAGCAGTAATACAAATTCCTCTCCGCCAAACCGGGCAATGAAATCGTTGCCACGCATACGCTTGCGCAGCACCGTGGCGATAATCTTCAACACCTTGTCGCCCGCAAGGTGGCCGTAGTTGTCGTTGATCCGTTTGAAGTGATCGAGGTCGAGCATGGCGAGGCTCAAAGTGTTGCCGTGCTGCTGCCATTGGGCAATCTCATGTTCGAGCCGTTCGGTCCAGGCGGCGCGGTTGGGCAAGCCGGTGAGCGGATCGATCAGGGCTTTCTGGCGCTGCTCTTCAAGGTGTTCGCGATAGCCCAGCGCTTCCTGCTCCATGTGCGCGACGCGCTCGGCCAGGCTTCTCAGGCGCACAGCCACTTCCTGCTCCCGGGCGTCACGCTGTTTCTGATGCTGATCCATCGTGCCGAGAAGGCCTTCGAGGTGGTTTTCCAGCACCTGCTTCAAATCGTCCAGATCGGCCGCTTCCTGCACGCTGTTCTGCAAGCCGTCGACCTGCTCGCGGATCTGCGTGTCCATCGCCCGCGCCGCGGAGCTGTTGTCCGCGTGGCCTTCGCTGGCGGCCTGCAAGTTGCTCTGGAACGCTTCCAGGCGTTCGTTGAGTTGCTGCAAATAAGCTTCGAATTCGTGCTGGCCGCTGTCGGTAATCGCCAGCATCAAAGTCGCCAGATCGTCGAGGATCGGCAACAGTTCGTACCAGTTCAGCCCATTCTTCAGCCGGTCGCGCATCGCCTCTGCTTGCGGGCGGTGGCGCTCCGGCAAGGTCAGGTCGTCCAGCAACCCGATCAGCGTGTCTTCGATGTGTTTGGCGACCGAACTGTAGGACGGTTCCGGCGAGTCCGGCAGGGCGTAAAGGATATCGTGCTCGGATTGCTCCGGATCGATTGCGGCCAATGCCTGGGCGATGGGCTCGGGGATGGGCAGGCTGTCGAGGATCACGGGCGGCGGGGTATCGCCGGGGTGGATCAGTTCGTCCGGGTTGATGGCTGTTGGCACTGCCGGCGCGAAAACCGGAGGAGGCGTGAAGGCCTGCGGC
>NZ_POHV01000007.1:0-178431 GCF_002884345.1 Pseudomonas sp. GW456-12-10-14-LB2 | reverse complement strand
GTATATAACTATATTAATGGTTTGAAGAATAAATCTAGAACTTTTTTATCAAAGTGCCATTATTCCTGCCTCAGCGATCCTCCCGACGCCGACGCTCCACCAGCGGCACCAGATAAACCGGCACCTTGGACAATTGCAGCAGCCGGGCCGCCGTTCGCCCCAAAGGTGTTTCCGCCCCGACCCCGTGGCTGTGACTTCCTACGATCAGCAAATCGACGGAGAGTTTCTGTACCTGATCGAGAATCACCTGTGACGGATCGCCCTGCAGCACCCGCACCGCGCGTATCCGCTGCAAGTCCTGCTCGCCCTCGTCCCCCAGTTCTTCACGAAAACTGTCGAGCACCCGCTGCTCGATATTGGCGATGACGGTTTTCAGACCCTGACTGTGAAATTCGTTCAACGCCTGTTCGTCGAGATAGCTCTGCAACACCGATTCGGCAAACAGCCCCATGGGTTCCACCGCGTGCACCACGTACAGATCGGCATTGAACGTTCGCGCCATTGCCAGGGCATGCTGCATCACTAACGGTGCGTACAGACCGAGGTCAGTGGCATACAGCATCGAACGAATCATATGACCTCCTCGCGTGCCAACATGGCGGAGATTTGATTCAGCTTAGCAGTGCCTTGACGACTACGGCGTGCGACGCAACGTCTTGAACCACGTGGGCTTTAGACCGCCGGTTCGTTGCTGATGCCGTGGGGCACGTGACCGGTCGCCACGACTTCCCGGGCCAGCTCGCAGTGGCCGGCCTGATCGTCGAAAAACACGTCGGCGGCGAAGGCTTCGAGGAACGCCGATTTGGTCAGGCCACCGAGAAACAGCGACTCGTCCAGACGAATGTCCCACTCGCGCAGTGTGCGGATCACCCGCTCATGGGCCGGCGCCGAACGCGCAGTGACCAGCGCGGTGCGGATCGGGCACTCCTCATCGGAGAACTCGCGCTGCAACAGATTGAGCGCCGCGAGAAAGCCCTTGAATGGCCCGCCGCGCAACGGTTCGCGAGCGGATTCACGCTCCTTGGCCTGGAAGGCTTCGAGGCCACCGGATTGATAGACGCGCTCCGATTCGTCGGAAAACAGCACGGCGTCACCGTCGAAGGCGATGCGCAACTCATCGCTGGCCGCACGACTGGCGCCGCCGGACAGAATGGTCGCCGCCGCGAAACCGGCATCCAGCGCAGCGCGCACATCTTCGGCATGGGTGGAGAGAAACAGATCGCAACCAAAGGCCTTCAGATACGGATAAGGACTGCGCCCGCCGACGAACGCCGCGCGGGAAATCGCCAGGCCGTAATGACCAATGGAGTTGAAGACGCGCAGGCCGGTATCAGCACTGTTGCGCGACACCAGAATCACCTCGACCCGGGCGCGGCCGAGGCGACTGTTGAGGTTGAGCAGTTTTTCCACCAGCGGAAAGGCATCGCCCGGCGCGAGAATTTCGTCTTCGTGATCGATCTGATATTGCCGGTAGGCTTCGACGCCACTCGACTCATACACCTTGTGGCTTTCGCTCAGGTCGAACAGGGCACGGGACGAGATCGCCAGCACCAGTTTGTCATCGATGTTCTTGGCCATGCCTTTCCCCCAGTGCGACCGGTTTAAACGTTACGCCGGTCGATAAAGCTCAATGTGCGATACAACGATTCGATTCGCGGCAACTCGCAGCCTGCCGCTTTTGCCGCCGCCAAAGGACGAGCGTAGATCGCCTCGAGCTCCAGCGGTCGCTTGTGCAAAAAGTCGTGGTACATGCTCGGCCAATAGTCGGGCATTTTCTCGGTCATCATGAACAGGTATTCGGCGTAACCGGGCGGCATGTCGTGACCGCAGGCCTTGGCGCCCTGCACCACTTCAGCCATCAGCGCCTGAATCAGTGCGCGGCTGTCAGTGTCGGCCATCAACGGCGTGGTGCCGGCACCGAGCAACACCGAAAGCCCGTTGTAGGGAATGTTCCAAACCAGTTTCTGCCAGCGCGCCTGATGCAGGTTCGGCATCGCCTGGGAATCGAGACCGGCGGCGCGGAACAGGCCGGCGCCCTCTTCGACGATTGCCATGCGCGCCGCATCATCCGGTGCCGGACCGCTGTGGTAACCGACGTTCACCGCCCCCAGCGCCTGATGGGTGATCTGCCCCGCCCCTTCGCGGTGGACGCAGATCAGGCACAAACCGCCCAGCAAATGCAGGGAGTCGGGCAAAAACGCACGCAAGCTGTCTTCGACGTCGAGGCCGTTTTGCAGCACCAGCACTTTCGCGTCGGGTTTCGCCGCCTGAATGATCGACGGTGCCAGCCCGGCATTGCTGGTGGTCTTGGCGCCGACCAGCAGCCAGTCGCAGGGCGGCATGTCTTCTGCCGACGAATAGGCCTGCACCGGGTTCAGCGTCAAGGCGCCATGCACGGCGCTGTCCACCTGCAAGCCGCCCTCGGCGACTGCGGAAAATTCACTGCGCAACAGAAAGTGCACATCGAACCCGGCCCGGGCCAGCATCACCCCGTAAAACCCTCCGATGGCGCCGGTGCCGATAATCCCCACCACCGGTTTGTTCACTGCTCCCATCACGGCAACTCCTCTGCAATTCGACCCAGCGCCTGCGCCACGGCTGCGTTCAGCTCATCGACATTCAGGCGCGTGTGCACTGCCCCAAAGAACTCGCCGTCGCGCACCACAAACAGCGCCGGCAAATGAAAGACCTGATAACGCTCGACCAGTCCGCCGTTGTCGCCGGCATCGATCCAGCACACGCGATCGACGGCAAGATCGAGCCCCGGCAACACTTCGCGGGCATAGCGGCAACTGGCGCAGCCAACGCTGGTGAAAATCACCAGCGAAACGCCGTTCATCGCCAGCAGCCGTTGGTCGGCGTCAAAATCGGTCAGCTGCGATTCGACCACTATACTGGGGGAAACAATGTCAAATGGCCGACACAGGGAGTCTGTGCTCATGGGACGGTTTATTCCTCATCCGGATGATGTGCCCGTTGAACTGACCTTGCTCACACCGGAGTGTATTTCGCGTCAACGGCTGCACACTATCAGCCTCGGCGGCATCGCTTGCAATTACCACCGTGCCTGGCGCCATGGCACCGCCTTGCAGGTGCGCATGCCGACCATCAATGCCGATTTCGCCTATCCGGGCTATGTGGCCTGGTGCCTGCGTCGCAAAAAAGGTTATCTGGTCGGCATTGCATTCACTGATGAGCAGACGCTGTTCAGCGCGCGAATGGGTGAGCAGGTGTGTCAGATCGAGCGCTATTGCCGAATCAACGATGCCCACGATGACCTGCAGGATATCCAGGCGCGAGCCCTGCAATGGGTCGAACAACACGCCGAAGAGTTCTCCCACGACAGCGTTCGCAAGGCTTTCGCGTAACCATAGCTGGACTGAACAGTTACTTGCCCATTGTCTAGCAGGCGTCTAACGCGATAAGGTTCGGCTCCCCGACGCGCTTAAATCCGCTGTGCTCCGCCGCGCGGGGATCGCTGGCGGCCGGCACCCGTGACCTGACGAGTAAACGATGGCTGATTTACCGATCAACGACCTGAACGTCGCTTCCAACGAGACCCTGATCACTCCCGATCAGCTCAAGCGTGATATCCCTCTGAGCGACGCTGCCCTGCGCACCGTCACCAAGGGTCGCGAGGTCATCCGCAACATTCTCGATGGCACCGACCATCGTCTGTTCGTGGTGATCGGCCCCTGCTCGATCCACGACATCAAGGCTGCCCACGAATATGCCGATCGCCTGAAGGTGCTGGCGGCAGAAGTCTCGGACACCCTGTATCTGGTCATGCGCGTGTATTTCGAAAAGCCACGGACCACCGTCGGCTGGAAAGGCCTGATCAACGACCCGTACCTGGATGACTCGTTCAAGATCCAGGACGGTCTGCACATCGGTCGCCAGTTGCTGCTGGACCTGGCCGAGAAAGGCCTGCCGACCGCGACCGAAGCCCTCGACCCGATCTCCCCGCAGTATCTGCAGGACCTGATCAGCTGGTCGGCCATCGGCGCACGCACCACCGAATCCCAGACCCACCGAGAAATGGCTTCCGGCCTGTCCTCGGCGGTCGGTTTCAAGAACGGCACCGACGGCGGCCTGACCGTGGCGATCAACGCCTTGCAGTCGGTTTCCAGCCCGCACCGTTTCCTGGGCATCAACCAGGAAGGTGGCGTGTCGATCGTCACCACCAAGGGCAACGCCTACGGTCACGTGGTGCTGCGCGGTGGCAACGGCAAGCCGAACTACGATTCGGTCAGCGTCGCCCTGTGCGAGCAGGCGCTGAACAAGGCCAAGATCAAGCCGAACATCATGGTCGATTGCAGCCACGCCAACTCCAACAAGGATCCGGCCCTGCAACCGCTGGTGATGGAGAACGTCGCCAACCAGATTCTCGAAGGCAACCAGTCGATCATCGGCCTGATGGTCGAGAGTCACCTGAACTGGGGCTGCCAGGCGATCCCGAAAGACCTCGCCGACCTGCAATACGGCGTGTCGATCACCGATGCCTGCATCGACTGGTCCGCTACCGAAAACACCTTGCGCAGCATGCACGCCAAGCTCAAGGATGTCCTGCCGAAACGTCAGCGCGGCTGACAGCCGTTTCGCAGGCATAAAAAAACGCCGGGCATTGCCCGGCGTTTTTGTGTGTGCGGTGAGGTCAGTCAGATCTTGGCGGTGCGCCGCTGGTGACGCTCCATGTAGCGCTCCACGTAGGAGCACGATGGAATGACCGTGTAGCCCATTTCATCGGCGTACTGCAACGCCCGTTCGGTCAGGGCTGCCGCGATGCCTCGGCCACGCAACGCGTTGGGCACGAAGGTGCGGTAGATATCCAGGGTCTGTTTCCCCAGATCCATATAGGTCAGGTAGGCACGATGACCGTCCACATTGGTCTCGAACTGATGACCAGCCTGGTCATGGTGGATGGACAACGCCTCGCTCATCACTACTCCTCGCGGGTCTCGAATTCTGACCCCTACCTTACCGATGTTTTCCCGGCGAAGGAACATCTACGCCACCCCGTGCCTGATGGACACCGAGAAGAACTGCACCGATCTCGCGCAACCCGAGCACGTATCAAATAGTAGGCACCATTGGCGAAAATGCTCAAGGTACGCTCGTCATCACGCAGATTGACGGGGGGCAGTTCCGGTGGACTCAGGGCGGGTTCGGGAGACAATCTTCCCGAGCCAAAAGGCTGAACATCGCCGGATGTTGAGACTTAAGACGAGCCCCCCGTTTTAAAGTCACCTCAAGATGGACAAAGATATGCGAGGCGCTGCGCAAATTCGCAACAAAAGTGTGGACGAATCCATATAGACGCACTTTAGCCGTTACCTGCAAAACAGCGCACGACAACGGGAACTTTTTCTCAATAACTCGCTCATCTCGCGCCTTACAGCTGGATATTTTTTATACAGCCCAGTTAAAAGTTGCTCGAAAAAGAATCAACGCCTACAATTTTTTTTGCTTCTTGCCTCACGTCAGTTTACTTACTACAAGTAATGGGTAGTATGTACGCCGGCTATTTCCTCAATCGGAGGAGACAGCCACTTAATTGAAAGTCCTTGAAGGGGAACACGATGAACAACGTTCTGAAATTCTCTGCTCTGGCTCTGGCCGCAGTTCTGGCTACCGGTTGCAGCAGCGCATCGAAAGAAACCGAAGCACGTCTGACCGCTACTGAAGACGCAGCTGCTCGCTCCCAGGCTCGTGCAGACGAAGCTTACCGTAAAGCTGATGAAGCTCTGGCTGCTGCTCAAAAAGCACAACAGACTGCTGACGAAGCTAACGAGCGTGCTCTGCGCATGCTGGAAAAAGCTAGCCGCAAGTAATAGTCCTTCGGGATTGTTATCAAGCCGACCCATTTTTTGGGTCGGCTTTTTTGTGCCTGCAGTTTTCTGCGGGCAATAAAAAACCCGCCGCTGCGCAAGCCTCGGCGGGTTTTGTCTTTCAGCTTATTGCTGCAGGTCGATCGGTGCGCTGGAGACCATCGGTGCCGAAGTATTCGGCGTGCCGATTTCGGTTGGCAGGCCATCTTCAGCCGCCACCACATCACGCACCACATCCCAGTCCATGCGCAGGTTGTTGGTGATGTCTTCACGCTTGAGCATCGCGTTGATCACGGCGGTGTGCTTGTCGACCACCGACGGGTTGCCCTTGTCGTCGATCGGCGTGTGCGCTTCCAGGTAGATCTTGCCGCCACTGCGACCGAACTTGTACGCGTCGTTGAGAATCCGCACCGAAGTCCCCACCGGCACCATGCCGGCCATTTCCAGCACGTTGTTGTTGAACATGCGGAAGCAGCCGTGGCTGGTGCGCATGCCGATGCCGAACTTCTTGTTCGAACCGTGGATCAGGTAGCCCGGCGTGCCCAGGGTGAACTTGAACGGCCCCAGCGGGTTGTCAGGACCGGCCGGCACCACGTTCGGCAGCGGATCACCGTCGGCAGCGTGCTCGGCCTTGATCGAGGCAGGCGGCGTCCAGGTCGGATTCGGCGTCTTCGCGGTGATCGTGGTGTGCGCGATCGGCGAGCCCCAGCCTTCACGGCCGATACCCAGCGGGAAGGTGTACACCACGTTCCGGCCTTTCGGGTAGTAGTAGAGGCGGTATTCGGCCAGGTTGATCACGATGCCTTCGCGCGGGCCCGGTGGCAGGATGAAGCGGGTCGGCAGGACCACTTCGGTGCCGGCGCCCGGCAACCAGGCATCGACGCCCGGGTTGGCCGCGACCATTTCCGAATAGCCCAGATCGTAGGTGGTGCCCAGATCGGCAAAGGTGTCTTCGTACTTGGCCTTGATCACCTGCACCTGGCCGATGATGTCTTCACCGGGTGGTGGCAGGGGAAACTCCAGTGCAGCAACGGGACCGGCCACACACAGGGCGGCAAGAGACAGGCAGCGGGTGACGGCAGGAAAACGCGGCAACATCCGGAGAATCCTTCGCAAGATCGACAAGGGTAATAAGAACGCGATTGTACACCGCGTCCAGAGAATTCGGGGAGATGCGCCGATGGGCTGGCAAACTCTTCATGATTGAAGCTGCCGCCCGCCCGGACTGCATTCGGAAGATGCCTGCGCTTAAAGCTCGAATCGCAACTCGGGCCAGATCGGCGAGGTGCCGCGCTTCTGCGATTCGAGGATCGCCCGGCACAGCGAACACAGGCGCTGATCCTGGAACACCCGGCGATCCACGCTCGACCAGCGCGGTTGCGCCGGCAGCAGACTGCCGCACAGGGTTCGGTCAGCCGAGCCACCGAGCTCCAGTTGACGGGTCACCAGATGCACTCGCACTTCCTGGCAGGCGAACAGATCCAACTGTTCGTCAGGCTCGATCAGTTGGTAGGCGAACAGGGACCAGGCAGAACGCGGCATCGGGGGCTCCAAATTAGGGGGCGCCACATTAGCCGAAAGCCTGCCGCTAGAAAAGCCTCATAACAGCGGTTTTAGCGTCGGCCAGACATTTTCCAGCAACTTGCCCTGAGCCCCGGCCGCCGGGTGCAGACCGTCGGCCTGCATCAAGTCCGGATGCCCGCCCACACCGTCGAGGAAAAACGGCACCAGCGGGATTTTTTTCTCCTCGGCGAGCTTGCCGTAGACCTCGGCAAAGGCATCGGTGTAGCGCTTGCCGTAGTTGGGCGGCAACTGCATGCCGAGCAACAGCACCTTGGCACCGCTTTGGCGGGAGCTGTCGATCATCGAAGCAAGATTTTGTTGCAATTGCGTCGGCGGCATTCCGCGCAGGCCATCGTTGCCGCCCAATTCGAGGATCACCAGTTCCGGTTTGTGCTCTGCAAGCAGCGCAGGCAGCCGCGCCTGGCCTCCGGCACTGGTGTCGCCACTGATGGACGCATTGACCACTTTGTCGTCAAAACCTTCGGTCTTGAGCCGCTGTTCGAGCAACGACACCCACCCCAGCCGGGTATCCAGTCCGAAACCGGCGCTGATACTATCGCCAACGATCAGGACTGTACCCGCCGCTGCGTTCTGGGCCATGCACATCAAGGCCAGGCCAGCACTCAAAAACCACACACGCATCGGATTCTCCATGGGCGCAAGCATTCTCACCGCGAAGAACCTTAGCAAAGTGGTTCCCAGCGCGGAAGGTGAACTGACCATCCTGCACGAACTCAGCCTGGAACTGAACAAGGGCGACAGCCTGGCCATCGTCGGCGCGTCCGGTTCCGGCAAATCCACCCTGCTCGGTCTGCTCGCGGGCCTTGACCTGCCGAGCAGCGGCGAAGTAACGCTCGCCGGGCAAGGCCTGAGCAATCTCGACGAAGATCAGCGCGCGCGCATTCGCGCCGAACACGTAGGCTTCGTCTTTCAGTCGTTCCAGCTGCTGGACAGCCTCAACGCGCTGGAAAACGTCATGCTGCCGCTGGAGCTCGACGGCCGCAAAGACGCTCGAAGCCGCGCCACCGGATTGCTGCAACGGGTCGGCCTTGGCCAGCGCCTGACTCACTCGCCACGCCAGCTCTCCGGTGGTGAGCAGCAGCGCGTGGCGATTGCCCGGGCGTTCGCCGCCGAGCCGGACGTGCTGTTCGCCGACGAACCCACCGGCAACCTCGACAGCCACACCGGCGAGCGCATCAGCGACTTGCTGTTCGAATTGAACAAGGAACGCGGCACCACCCTGGTGCTGGTGACCCACGACGAACGCCTGGCCCATCGTTGCCGGCGTCTGATCCGTCTTGAAGCCGGCCTGTTGGTCGCCCCTCTGGAGCCTTGATGGCACGTCTGCCGCTGTTGCGTCTGTTCAGTCTCGCCCTGCGCCAACTGATGCGCGATGCCCGCGCCGGTGAACTGCGGGTACTGTTTTTCGCCTTGGTCGTGGCAGTCGCGGCGAGTACCGCGATCGGCTATTTCGGTGCCCGCCTCAACGGCGCGATGATGCTGCGCGCCACCGAGTTTTTAGGCGCCGACCTGTCGCTCGAAGGCAGTTCGCCGGCCCGGCCGGAACAGATCCGGAGCGGCACCGAGCTGCGTCTGGATCATGCGCAGGTGGTGGAGTTTTCCAGCGTCATCGCCACGGACAACGGCATTCAGCTCTCCAGCATCAAAGCGGTCGACCGCGCCTATCCGCTGCGCGGCGAGCTGAAAAGCGCTCTCGCCCCTTACGCGACAGAAGAAACGGGAGGCGAGCCGCAGCCCGGTGAAGCCTGGGTCGAAGCGCGCCTGCTGACGGCGCTGGACCTGAAGATCGGCGACAGCATCGACGTCGGCATGAAGACGTTGAAACTGACGCGAGTGCTGACCTACGAACCGGATCGCGCCGGCAACTTCTACAGCCTGACGCCACGGGTGCTGATCAACCTCGACGACCTCGCCGCGACCGGCGTGGTGCAACCCGGCAGCCGGGTGAGTTACCGAGAACTGTGGCGCGGAGAGCCGCAGGCGCTGGAAACCTATCGCCAGCTAATCAAACCGGGACTCGCCGCCAACCAGCGGATTCAGGATGCCCGCGATGGCAACCGGCAGATCGGCGGTGCACTGGGCAAGGCCGAACGCTATCTGAACATGGCCAGTCTGGTTGCCGTGCTTCTGGCCGGTGTCGCGGTGGCGCTATCGGCGAACCGCTTCGCCAGCCGGCGTTTCGATGCCAGCGCCCTGCTGCGTTGCCTGGGCTTGTCGCGCCGGGAAACCCTGGTGCTGTTCAGTATGCAACTGACGGTGCTCGGCCTGCTCGCCAGCCTCAGCGGTGCCCTGCTCGGCTGGCTCGCGCAATTGGGATTGTTCGCGCTGCTGCATGATCTGCTGCCGACCGACGTACCGCCGGGTGGCTTGCTGCCGGCGCTGGCCGGCATCGGTACCGGGCTGGTGGCACTGGCCGGTTTCGCCCTGCCGCCGCTCGCCGCACTGGGCCGCGTGCCTCCGTTGCGGGTATTGCGCCGGGACATGCTGCCGATTCCATCGAGCACCTGGATGGTCTATGGCGCGGCACTCGGCGCGCTCGGGTTGATCATGTGGCGCCTGAGTCTGGACCTGCTGCTGACGTTCGCCCTGCTCGGCGGCGGTGTGGTCGCCGCGCTGGTGCTCGGCGGCTTGCTGCTGTTGCTGCTGCAAAGCCTGCGTCGCCTGCTTGCGCGCGCGTCCTTGCCGTGGCGTCTCGGGCTGGGTCAGTTGTTGCGCCATCCTTTGGCGGCGGCTGGCCAGTCATTGGCCTTCGGGCTGATTCTGCTGTCCATGGCGTTGATTGCACTGCTGCGCGGTGAACTGCTCGACACCTGGCAAAACCAGTTGCCGAAGAACGCACCCAACTATTTCGCCCTGAACATCCTGCCGGCCGACAAACAGGCCTTCACCGATCACCTGATCAATGTCTCGGCCCAGGCCGCGCCGTTGTATCCGGTGGTACCGGGACGGCTGATCAGCATCAATGGCGAAGCGGTGCAGCAGATCGTCAGCAAGGATTCGGCCGGCGACCGCGCGATCCAGCGCGACCTGAGCCTGACCTGGGCGGCGGATCTGCCGGCGGGCAACAAGATCACCGCCGGTTCGTGGTGGACCGGGCAACCTTCGGATGACGTTCCGGGCGTTTCGGTGGAAGGCAAGGTGGCCGAGAGTCTCAAGCTCAAACTCGGCGATCACATGGTGTTCAGCGTCGGCGGGGTCAATCGCGAAGCGAAGGTCACCAGTTTGCGGGAGATCAACTGGGACAACTTCCAGCCGAACTTCTTCATGATCTTCCAGCCCGGCACCCTGAAGGATCTGCCGGCGACCTACCTGACCAGCTTCTATCTGGCACCCGGTCACGATCAGCAGATTGTCGAGCTGTCCCGAGCATTCCCGGCAGTGACCATCCTGCAGGTCGAAGCCTTGCTCGAACAGCTGCGCAGCATCCTTGCCCAGGTCACCCTGGCGGTGGAGTATGTGTTGTTGTTTGTGTTGGCGGCGGGGATGGCGGTGCTGTTTTCCGGTTTGCAGGCAACCCTGGATGAGCGCATTCGCCAGGGTGCGCTGTTGCGTGCGCTGGGGGCCGAGCGGCAGTTGCTGATCAAGGCGCGACGGATCGAGTTCGGCTTGCTCGGCGCAGTCAGCGGATTGCTCGCGGCGATCGGTTCGGAAGTGGTGAGTCTGGTGCTGTATCGCTTCGCCTTCGACCTGCCGTGGCATCCCCATCCGTGGTTGCTGCTGTTGCCGTTGATCGGCGCGGCGCTGATTGGTGGCGCCGGGGTATTCGGCACGCGGCGTGCGCTGAACGCCAGCCCGCTGACAGTGTTACGCGAGGGTTGATAGACTCCAGCCGTCTTAATCACAAGAAGTCGCCATGAGCCGTTATCGCCCTCCCCGCACCGCCGGCACCGCGCTGATCACCCCCGAAGGTGAAGCGCGGATGCGCGCCGAATTCCATGAGCTGTGGCATGTGCGCCGTCCGCAGGTGACGCAGTCGGTCAGCGAAGCGGCGGCTCAGGGTGATCGTTCGGAAAATGCCGAGTACACCTACGGCAAGAAAATGCTGCGCGAGATCGACAGCCGCGTGCGTTTTCTCACCAAACGCCTTGAGGCGTTGAAAGTGGTCAGCGAAAAACCGAGTGATCCGAACAAGGTCTACTTCGGCGCCTGGGTGACCATCGAAGACGAAGACGGCAAACAATCGCGCTATCGCATCGTCGGCCCGGACGAACTGGACCTGAAACTCGGCCTGATCAGCATCGACTCACCGCTGGCCCGCGCCCTGATCGGCAAGGCGCTGGATGCTGAAGTGCGGGTACAGACGCCGACCGGCGAACAGTTCGTCTACATCGTGGCGATCGAATATCCCTGACGCTCAGCGCCGGGTGATCAGGCCTTGGCGTGCGACGCGGGTCAGTTGGCGAATCATTTCCGGCGCCTCTTCAAGGCTCGGGGCCTGAATGACGGCCAGATCGAAACTGTCATCGGCAAAACGCGCCAGCGACTCACCGTCTTCAACGAACTGGATCAGGAAGGCGGCAGGACCGCCGCTGCGGCGTGGCCAGCCATCGAGATAACGCAACAGCGTCGGCTGATGTTTGCCGCCAAGCAGGATTTTCGGATTGCGCTGGGTGATGTGTGCCGTGATCGGCGCGGGACGTGCTGGAGGGCGTAGTGCATTCATCGTGTCGTGTCTCTGCCTCAAAAGTCTGCATGGCAGGTGAGAGGCAACACCGAACCAGCGCTTTAGCGGTATTTCGAAGCCCTGTTCCGGCTTCTGACGGCAACTGAAGAATAGTCACCTGGCGCCCCGCAAGTAGCTGTTTAAATCGGCGCATGAGCGGCATCCTAGAGAACGTGACCGGCCAGTGTCAAGAATCAGCCGCAACAAAAAAGGCCCGCACAATGCGGGCCTTTTGCTTGAGCCAGAGCCTTCACCCGGCGATGGCGCGATCCACCGAGAGCTTGCCGGCGCCTTCGATCAGCACCGCGAGGCTACCGCCGAGCAGGGCCAGAGCGAACTCGTAACCGTTGTTGGCCATGAACAGACCGTTGCTGATGTGCACGGTGAAGATCGCCACCAGCGACAGGAAGGTCAGGCCCAGTGCCGCCGGGCGAACCAGCAGGCCGATGATCAGCGCCAGACCGGCGAAGAACTCGGTACCGCCGGCCAAGGTGGCCATCAGGTAACCCGGGGTCAGGCCGATGCTTTCCATGTATTGCGCAGTGCCCGCCAGGCCGTAGCCACCGAAGAGGCCGAAGAGTTTCTGCGAGCCGTGGGCGGCGAAGATCACGCCGACGGCAATGCGCAGAATGGTCAGACCGTAGCCGGCGCGGGTGAACAGAACCTTGTTGATCAGAGAGCTCATGTTGCGTTTCCTTGTTGTCAGAAGTGCTTGTTGGTTGGCCGCTATATTAATCAGTTATTTTCATGTTAAAAGCGCAAAAATTCCGCCATAACAATCAACTTTTTTGATCATTTGCGTGAAACCACTTTCTGCCCCCCGGGCTCCAACGACTCCCGCTCCCGGTCGAACGCCAAGTAATACTTGTTCACGCTATTAACATAGCTGACGGCGCCCATTCCCACCTGCTCCATGGCGATGCGCTCGACCTGAAAGAACCATTGGTTGGGATTCAGGCCGCGACGTCGTGCCTCGGCACGCATGCCCTGTACCCGCTCCGGGCCGATGTTGTACGCCGCCAAAGTGAACGCCATGCGCTCGCGCTCGTTGAGTTTCGGGCTGTTGAAGAACTTGCGGCGAATCATCGCCAGGTACTTGGCCCCGGCCTGCACATTCGCATCGAGATTCTGGATATTGTTGACGCCAACCCGCTGCGCCGCGGACGGGGTGATCTGCATCAGCCCGGTCGGCCCGCTGCCGCTGCGCGCGTTGGGCTGTAGCGCCGACTCCTTGAAGGCCAGCGCCGCCAGGTTGAGCCAGTCCATGTTTTGCGCTTCGGCGTGTTTCTGCAGGGTCGGTCGCAGTTTTTCCAGGCGCTGACGGTCAGCCTTGGCCAACGGATAGTGCACTTGATACAGACGGCGGTAGATCCGCAGGAACGCCGCATCTTCGTTCGATGGTTTTTTGTAGCCGGTCAGGAAGCGGTCGATGCTGGCACGCAACATCGACGCATCACGGCGCACGAACCAGTATTCCTCGCCCGGTTCGCTGATCATCACCTGACGGTCGAAACGCAGCTTGGGCAGGATCTTGCCCCACCGCTCGGCAATCGGTTGCTCGACGATAGTCAGGTGGAAGATCCCGCCCTGAACCATTTCCAGCACATCCTCGACCGCCAGCGTCGGATCGACCCATTCAATCTTGATCGGCGCCAGCTTGTGCAGCGCCAGTTTCTGGTTGAGCTGGCTGACCGCCTCCCCCGCCGCACTGCCGGTGGGCAGCGCCAGGGTTTTGCCGGCCAGTTGCTCGACCTTGGTGTAGCGCTTTTCACCCTTGATGCCGACCAGCACCAGCGGCACGTTGCTGGCGATCGGCTCGCTGCTGGCGACCGCGTGGCCGGGTTGCAACTCGAGCAGTTCGCCTGGCGCAACAAGATCGCCTTCGCCACGCTGCAGCGCGCCGAGCAATTGATCCTTGGCTTTGGGGATGATCTTGAGGGTGATTTCCTGGCCGTCGCGGGCGTGGCCATTGAGGTATTGCTCGAAGGCGCGCAGCCGGTGGTATTCGATGCCGATGGCCTGGCCCTGGACTTCGCCGGAGCTGTTGCGGCTCTGGTTGACCAGCACCCGCAGCACGCGGCTGCTGCGGATTTCGGTCAGGTCGCGAACCTTGGCGGCCGGCACGGCTTGCAGCGGCCCGGGCAGCCGCGCGACCGCCGTCATCGGCAGCAGCAGCGAACCACACAGCAGGAGCAAAACCGAGGGACGAACCATCCACTCTCCGGAAAGAATACGGGGCGTTTTCACCGCTGAGCGGTCGCAAAACACCGACGAAAACAGAGCGCCTGGAGCGCTGATAAAGTGCGAGAGACTGGCACAGTGATGGCAACTCTGCCACCCCAGCCTGCCTCGCGGCCTCAACAGACAGCCATAAGCCGTTGTAGTTCTTGGCTTTTCTTATAAATCTACAGCTCTGATATGCTTTCCGGCCTTCGGCCCGAGGTAGCACCATGCAACTCATCGATATCGGCGTCAACCTGACCAACCCCAGTTTCGCCGACAAACACCAGGCCGTGCTCGACCGCGCCTATGCGGCCGGAGTCTGCCAACTGGTGCTGACCGGCACCAGCGTCGAAGGCAGCGAACAGGCACTGGAGCTATGCCAGCAACTGGATCCTGACGGCCAGCGACTGTTCGCCACCGCCGGCATTCACCCGCATTCGGCCAGCGACTGGAACGCCGACAGCGCGCGGCGTCTGCGCAGTCTGCTGCAGGAATCGAACATGGTCGCGGTGGGCGAATGCGGGCTGGATTTCAACCGTGATTTTTCGCCGCGCCCGCAGCAGGAAAAAGTCCTCGAAGAACATCTGGCGCTGGCTGCCGAACTGCAATTGCCGGTGTTCCTGCACGAGCGTGATGCGAGCCAGCGCCTGCTGGACATCCTCCGTGACTTCCGCGACCGCTTGCCCGCCGCCGTGGTGCATTGCTTCACCGGCGAGCAGAAAGCCCTGTTCAGCTACCTCGATCTGGATCTGCACATCGGCATCACCGGCTGGATCTGCGACGAGCGTCGCGGCACCCATTTGCATCCGCTGGTGAAGGAGATCAAGCGCGGTCGCCTGATGCTGGAAAGCGATGCACCGTACCTGCTGCCGCGCACGTTGCGGCCGAAGCCGAAAAACGGCCGCAACGAGCCGGCGTATCTGACCGAAGTGCTGCGTGAAGTGGCGTTGCATCGAGGCGAGACCGAAGCAGACCTGGCGGCCCACACCACCGCTTGCGCACGTGCTTTCTACGGTTTACCTACCCTGCCCTAGCCGAGGCCAATGCATCAGTTGTTGATGCACATCAAGATCCGGACACCTGCGTAGCGGCACAATAATGGCACCTTGCCAAAACTGTTTCCGCTATCAGAGAAGACCTCCATGGGTGCCTGGCTTAGCAATATCTCGCTGAAATACAAATTCTGGGCGGTCAACGCGGTCGCCTTTGTCACCACCCTGTTGCTGGTGCTGTACGCCGTGCAGCTCGAACAACAGGCCCGCAGCCACGCCGCGCAAACTTCGGCCCAGGCCCAGGCGCAATTGCTCAAGGCCTGGCCGGCCGGGCAGGCGCTGCCCAAATCCGATCAAGTGCTGACTTTCAAACGCGGCGAAGCGCCGCGCCTCAACGATCAACCGCTGCTGGAGATCACCGACAGCAACGGCTGGATCGAGATCAGTCACTTGCCGTTGTTCGGTGAAAACCCGCTGCTCGGCGCCGAGGTCTTCAGCCGTGCCGATGGTCAGCAGGTCGCCGTGATCGCCTATGCCCCAAGCCTCAGCCAGGTGTTCAGCGAGCGCTTCGCCAACTACGCGGTGGCGGTGTTCATCCTGATGCTGGCGATGCTCGGCGCTTCACAATTGTTGATCCGCTTTCTGCTCAGTCAGCTCAATACGCTCAAGGACGTGATGCTGCACGTGGAGAAAACCGGCGACCTTGCCGCCCGGGTGCCGCTGGCCTGCAAGGATGAAGTCGGTCAGATGGCCAACGCGTTCAATGCGATGCAGGCTGGTTATCAGCGAGTAGTGACCACCGTGGCCAACACCGCGCGGCAACTCGACGTCGGTGCCGCGCGACTGGCGTCGAGCATGAACGAAGTACGTCACGGCATGCTCGGCCAGCAGAGCGAAACCGATCAGGCCGCCACGGCGATCAACGAAATGACCGCCACCGTCTACCACATCGCCCAGCACGCCGGCGCCACTCGCGACCTGTCGCAGACCGCCGACGGCCTGGCCGGCAGTGGCCAGCAAGTGGTGAGCCGGGTGCAGACTTCGATTGCCGGCCTGTCCAGCGGCGTGCAGCAGACCGCCGAGATGATCCAGCGTCTGGCCGAGGACAGCCAAAAGATCAACGGCGTGGTCAGCGTGATCCACAGCATCGCCGAACAAACCAATCTGCTGGCGCTCAACGCCGCCATCGAAGCGGCCCGTGCCGGGGAAATGGGTCGCGGGTTTGCGGTGGTCGCCGACGAGGTGCGCAACCTTGCCAAACGTGTGCAGACCTCCACCGATGAGATCACCACCATGGTCTCGGCGTTGCAGGCCGGCACCCGCGACGCGGTGGACTTCATGCAGGAGAGTTCGTACAAGGCCGACGACTGCGTGCAGCAGGCGCAAGAAGCCGGCGAAGCGCTGGCGGAAATCACCGGGGCGGTAGCGCAGATGCGCGAGAGCAACACGCAGATTGCGGTGGCGGCAGAACAGCAAAGTCAGGTGGCCGAAGAGATGAACCGCGCGGTAGTGAGCATTCGCGATGTCACCGAAAACACCGTACAACAGACCGTGGATTCGGCGACCACCAGTAACGAGTTGGCGACACTGGCCGGGGAATTGAACAAGGCGATCGGCCAATTGAAGCTCTAGGGGGCAACATCAAGAATGGCCATTGTTCCTATCACTTCAATAGCCAACCTTGATTCGCCGCCCTCGCTGCCCCGGCCTATTCTTCAACCATGTACCGAACGAACATGGATCGAGGAGCAGCAACATGGGCAAACGTCACCCCAACCTTCCCGCGTGGCAATGGCGCGCGTACCCGAACAACCATCAGCACCCGACCAATCTGGTGCTGCACCTGATTGCCGTGCCGCTGTTCATCGTCGCGTTTCTGTTGATCGTCTCGGGCGTGTTCAGCCTGAGTCTGGCCAGCGTGGCGATCGGCGTGATTGGCGTCATTGCGGCGCTGGGTCTGCAGCGTCACGGTCACAGCCTGGAGGCGCAAGCCTCCGAGCCGTTCAGTGATCGCAAGGACGCCGTCTCGCGTCTGCTGGTCGAGCAGTTCCTGACGTTTCCGCGGTTCTTCCTCAGTGGCGGCTGGTTTCGCGCCTGGCGTGAACGCCATCGCCGCCATTGAGTCAGGCGAAGATCGTCACCGTCTGCCGACTCATGGCAATCAGTTCACCCTTCGCGCTCCACAGCTTGGCGGCGACATGCCCGTAACCGTCAGCCGCATACTCGATGTCCGCCAGGTATTGGCAAAAATCCAGCGTACTCAAATCCCGTAACGGCTGAACGAATTCGATGGTCCAGGTCAGCGTGCTGCCCGGTGCCGGCTTCTTCAGATACGGCAACAGCGCGGGCGGCCAGGCATCGACCAGCGCCAGCAGGTGCGCTTCGTTGACCGGCTCTTCCTTCACATCCCCACGCAAACGCACCCAGCCGCCCATCAGCCGCGATTGATTGCCGGTGAACGGCATGCCGCCGACACTCCAGCGCATCGCCAGATGGCGCATGAACTCGGGGGTTACGCCCTTGATATACGGCAGTTCCTGGCAGTCATCCCAGTGTTTCATCTCCGGTGCCGGATAGGCTTCAACCGCCACTTCCGACGAGCGCGAAGCCCCGAAGCTGCCTTGCACCATCGTCACCACCTGACCGTTCTGCACAGCGCGCCCCAGCACCTGGCTGACCGCTTTGCCTTCGCGCAGTACTTCGACTTCAAAGCTCACCGGCACTTCGGGCTCGACCGGGCCGACGAAAGTGATCGCCAGCGAACGCACCGGCCGATCGGCAGGCACCTTGGTACGCATCACTTCAAACTGCAGCGCGGCCACCAATCCGCCAAAACTGGCCCGGCCCTGCCCCCACTCCGCCGGAATCGTGACCTCCGGTTGACGACGGACAGCATCGATCAGATCGCAAAAGCGCATGGAAACCTCGGACACGAAAAAGGGAATGACCGGATCTTAACCAGCGCGGGAGAGCGGCGCAGCGTCCATTCCGGTCAAAGAGACTGACAGATAAGACAGCGATGCTGCGCGCCAGCGGGTTTCAGGACTTGAAGCAGGCTGTGCTGAGTTTTTCCAGCACCCGGTCGGCCTTGATTTCGGCCTTGGCCATGGTCGCCTGCCAGGTGGCGACGCAGGGTTGCAGATCTGGCTCCAGCTCGGCGCGGGCCAGCCATTGCCAGCAATCGTGCCAGTCACCGAGGGCGCCTTGTGCGGATTTCAAACGGGGTAATGCGGCTTCGGGCAAACGATCCAGTTCAGGATAGGCCTCGATGCCGTAACGCACGCGCTTGATCAGCAGGCGCAGGCGATGACGGTCATGGGCCGGGTCGTGCAGCGCCACATCGAGGTTCTTCCATTGTTTGCCCAGACGTTTTTCGATGCGTCTGTCCAGATTCTTGAGTAGTCCCTGGCGCTGGGACGCGCGCAGAAAACGCGGAAAGGCGTCGAGGATCATCAACAGCGACGCCACTTCGGCGCTGGCCGCCAGCGTCGGGTACGCCTCGGCCATCTGCGCCATGCGGCGCTGCGCGGCTTCGGGCTGATCGTGTTTGATCAGCCAGGCTGCCAACACCTCGCGATCGCGCCACGGCGTGGTCAGTTGCCCGACGCTGGCCGCCGCGCTTTCCAGTTGCTCGACACCGGGCAAGCCGCGCAACGGTCGCAGCAGACTGCGCAAGCGCCGCACGGTGGTGCGCAGATCGTGCAGTGCTTCAGGGTCGGTTCGAGCGGTCAAACGGGCCTGACAGCCCAGCAGCCTGACTTCCAGGCTCAAGACATGAGCCACCAACCGATCGACCAACGCAGACATTACTTGCTCCTGAATTCAATGGCGCTGCATGAGTGTGCACCTGCGCAAGGGACCTGCCCTTGCGCCACGTCAGCAGCTTAGCGCCCGGCGCGGGATTCGCGAATGTAGAAACGTGCCTTTTCGGCTTTCTTGGTGCAGCCTTCAAACCCTTCGAATTGCTGCTGGGTCTTGGCCGCCGTCAACAGCGACAACGCCTTGGAATAGCTGACGGTGCCGGCAAAACCTTCGGCCTTAGCCAGATCCAATTCATGCCACGCCGCGTCCAGCTGGCTGCCGCAGCTGTCGCGGTAAGCGGTCTTGCCGGCGCAACCGGCCAATGCCAGCGCCATCAACGGCACACAGATCCAGGCTTTCATCACTCACACCTCGAAGATTGGTCAACAGTCGTGCAGGTAAGACGGTGCGGCAGCGAAAAAGTGCCTTGCGTCCCGCATTTGCACCGCTCTGCAAAAGATAACGCCGACGGGTCATGAAGTATCGAAAAAACGACGCCATCGCCGCCCCTAGCGACCCCGGCGATTGAAGCCCGGCCCTCGATGGGTGCATTGTGCAACCTTGTCGGGAGGAAGTTGGATGAAAAAGCGTGTCGCACTGGTGCTGGGCTCCGGTGGCGCCCGGGGCTATGCCCATATAGGGGTCATTGAAGAGATCGAACGACGGGGCTATGACATCAGTTGTATTGCCGGCTGTTCAATGGGGGCCGTGGTCGGCGGAATCTACGCCGCCGGCAAGCTCGACGAGTACCGCAACTGGATCGAAAGCCTGGATTACCTCGACGTGTTGCGCCTGGTGGATGTGAGTTTCCGACTCGGTGCGATCCGTGGCGAAAAAGTCTTCGGCCAGATCCGCAAGATCGTCGGCGAGATCAACATCGAAGACCTGCGCATCCCCTACACCGCCGTAGCCGCCGACCTCACCAATCAACAGGAAATCTGGTTCCAGGAAGGCTGCCTGCATCAGGCGATGCGCGCCTCGGCGGCGATTCCCAGCCTGTTCACCCCGGTGATGCAAGGCAACCGGATGCTGGTGGACGGCGGCATTCTCAACCCTTTGCCGATCGTGCCGGTGGTGTCGAGCCATTGCGATCTGATCATCGCGGTCAATCTCAACTCGACCAACCAGCGCCATTACAAACTGCCGGTGATCCAGCGGCCCGCCGCGTTCCGCACGCGCTTCGACAGCCTGATCAATTCGTTGGGCTCGAAGATGCCGTTCCGCCGCAAACAGGCCGAGCAACTGCTGATGCTGGAACAGGAAGCGCTGCGTGCCGAAGCGGCGGACATCAATCCGTGGGTCGAAGGCGCCGAGCCGGAAACCCAGCAACCGGCCGCCGCCCCTGAGCGCGACGGCGCACCGAAATCCGCCACTGGATCGTTCATCATCGATAACGTCGGGCCGGCGTCATTGCTCGACCTGATCAACCAGAGTTTCGAGGTGATGCAGACCTCGCTGGCGCAGTACAAGATCGCCGGGTATCCGCCGGACATCCTGATCAACGTGCCGAAACGGGTGTGCCGGTTCTTCGAGTTCTACAAGGCGCCGGAGCTGATCGCGCTGGGTCGCGAGATTGCCCGGGATACCCTCGACCGCTACGAGAGCGAGCAGAACTAAAGGCTGCTCTCACTCAACAAGCGATAACCGACGCCGGCCTCGGTCACGATGAACCGTGGTCGGGTCGGGTCGTCCGCCAGTTTCTGTCGCAGATGCCCGACGACGATCCGCAGGTAATGACTATCCTCGGTGTGAGTCGGGCCCCAGATGTCCTTGAGCAATTGCTGCTGGGTGATCACCCGCCCCGGATGCCGCGCCAGTTGCGCCAGCACTGCGTATTCTTTGCGGGTCAGGGCGACTTCGACGCCGTCGAGCAGCACGCGGCGATACGCCAGGTCCACGGTCAGCGGGCCGAAATTCAACGCGGCTTGCTGCGCTTCGCCGGCCGGTGCCTGACGCAGCAACGCGCGCACCCGAGCGAGAAACTCCTGAATGCCGAACGGCTTGGTCACGTAGTCATTGGCGCCGCCATCCAGCGCCTGGACTTTCTGCCCTTCACTGGCGCGCACCGACAGCACCAGCACCGGCGCCGTGGCCCATTCGCGAAACTCGCGCAGCACTTGCTGGCCGTCCATGTCCGGCAGGCCAAGGTCGAGCACCAGCAGATCCGGTTTGTTCAGCGCCGCCTGGGCCAGGCCCTCGGCGCCGGTGCCGGCCTCCAGCACTTTGTAGCCTTGGGAAGCGAGGCTGATACGCAGGAACTTGCGGATCTGCGGTTCGTCATCAATGACCAAAATGGTCGCGGTCTGGCTCATGAATTCACATCAACACAAAAGAGTGGCAAGAGAGTAGCGCAGCGCGGATCAGGCTTCACCGTCCATCCCCGGTTGCGTCTGCAAGGGCAGGTGCAGGGTGATGCAGGTGCCGCGTCCGTCGATGCCATCGCCGACACTGATCCGCCCGCCATGGGCGCCGACCATGCCCTGACAGATCGCCAGGCCCAGCCCCGTGCCCTGCCCGCCCCGGTCACCTCGGGCGGCGGTGTAGAACATGTCGAAAATCTTCGCCCGCTCATCGACCGGAATCCCCGGCCCTTCGTCACTGACCGAGAAAAACACTTCGCTGTCATCCGCTCCGGCGCGCAATTGCAGACGGCCGTGGGACGGCGAGAATCGGGCGGCGTTTTCCAGCACGTTGACCAGCGCCTGCTCGATCAGCGCGGCATGCACATACAGCAGCGGCAACTCGGCCGGTACATCAGTGCTCACTTGCAACGACGACAATACGGCTCGCAGACGATTGAGCGCACTACCGACGATGTCCGCTGGCGACACCCAGTCCCGCGCCAGCTTCAGGGCGCCGTGGCCGAGACGGGTCATGTCCAGCAGGTTCTGGATGTAACGATCGAGACGTTCGGCTTCATCGCGGGTGCCTTCGAGCAACTCGCGGCGATCCTCCAGCGGGATCGCTTCGCCGAGGGCCAGCAGGCTGTCGATGCTGCCGCGCATCGAGGTCAGCGGCGTGCGCAGATCGTGGGACACCGAGGCCAGCAAGGCGCTGCGCAGTTGTTCGGTTTCGCCGTGCAGGCGCGCGGCTTCCAGGTCATCGGCCAGTTGCGCGCGGGCCAATGCTTGAGCCAGCGGCTGACTCAACGCGGTCAGCAAGCGACGGCGCTGGCCGCTCAGGGTCTGGCTCTCTTTGGCACACACACCGAGCAGCGCCAACGGTCCGTCCTCCACCGACAGCGGCCACCACCACCAGCGGCCGAACGGCAACGTGCCGGTGCCCATTCCCGCCGGCTGATCGTGTTGCCAGGCCCAGTCGGCGGCGGCGCGTTCGGATTCAGTGAATTGCAGCGGCCCGCCGGTTTCGACTTTCCAGCCGCCCTGCCCGTCGCGATTGAGCAGGCACAGTTGCAGATCGCTCCAGCCATTGAGGTGCTGCGCGGCGGCGCTGACCACGGCCTGACGGTCGGTGGCGGCGGTGAGTTTGCGCGACAGGTCGAGCAGTTCGGTGGTCTCTTCCTGGGTATCGCGCAGCGCCTGCAATTGCCGACGCTGACGCGCTGCTAAGTTGCCGGTGAGCGCCGCCATCAGCAGGAAGAACAGCAAGGTCAGCACGTCTTCTTCGCGCTGGATGCTGAAGGAGAAATTCGGCGGAATGAACAGAAAGTCATAGGTCAGAAACGACAGCGCCGCACAAGCCAGCGCCGGGCCGAGACTGCTGCGCACCGCCACCAGCAACACCGCCGCAAGAAACACCAGTGAGATGTTCGGCAGCGGCAGCACGCTGGACACCGCCCACGCCAGCGCACTGGCCAGAATTGTCGCCACCAGCGCCAGCGCATAGTCGAACCACACCAGCGTCGGCGCTACACGCGGGCGCGGTTGATGCTGTTCCTGATCACTGTCCAGCACGTTGATTTCCAGACCATGGGCCTGACGCAGCAAACGCGCCGCCAGCCCACCACCGAACAGACGCCTGCGCAGACGCCGCCGCGACTGGCCGACCAGCACCAGACTCGCCCGACGTTCCGCCGCATGCTGGATCAGGGTTTTCGCCACTTCACCGGCCCGCAGCAGGACCACTTCGCCGCCGAGGCGTTCGGCCAGTTGCTGGGCGCTTTGCAGGCGCAGGCGCGATTGCTCGTCACGCACGCTGCCGTTGTCGACGTGCACCAGACTCCACGGCAAATGTCGGCGCTGGGCAACGCGACTGGCGTGACGCACCAGCCGTTCCGCCTGGGCATCGCCATCGACGCCGACCAGCAAGCGCCCACGTACCGCCGGCGCGGCTTGACCGAGCTGGCGATAGCCTTGGGCGAGATCGTTATCGACCTGCGCGGCAGCGGTCTGCATCGCCAGTTCGCGCAGCGCGGTGAGGTTGGTCTGGGTAAAAAATGCATCGATCGCGGCGCGTGCCTGCTCCGGCACGTAGACCTTGCCTTCGCGCAGGCGCTCGAGCAGTTCGCGGGGTGGCAGGTCGATCAGCAGCAGTTCGTAGGCTTCCTGCAACACCCAGTCCGGCAGGGTTTCGCGCACTTGCACACCGGTGATGCCGCGCACCTGATCGTTGAGACTTTCCAGGTGCTGGACGTTGACCGTGGTGTACACGTCGATGCCGGCGGCAAGCAGTTCCTGAATGTCCTGCCAGCGTTTGGCGTGGCGGCTGCCGGGGGCGTTACTGTGGGCGAGTTCGTCGACCAGCACCAGTTTCGGCTTGGCCGCGAGCAGGCCGTCGAGGTCCATTTCTTCAAGCGTCACGCCGCGATATTCCGAGCGCACCAGCGGCAACTGCGGCAAGCCGCCAAGCAGCGCTTCGGTTTCGGCGCGGCCGTGGGTTTCGACCACGCCGGCAATGACTTTCACGCCTTGGCGCAACTGGGTATGGGCCGCCTGCAGCATTGCGTAAGTCTTGCCCACACCCGGCGCTGCGCCGAGAAAAACCTTGAGCCGGCCGCGTCCGTCGCGGGGCAGTTCTGCTAACAGCGCGTCGGCGCGGCCGGAGTCACTCATGCTTGAAGCTCTCTCTTCCTGATGTGATCGCGATTCACAGCTTTTCCAGCGCCATGTTCAGCGCCAGCACATTCACCACCGGCGGACCCACCAGAGGCTGTTCGATGTGCGCGTCGAGCAACTGCTGCAAGGTCGCCACCGGCAGATTGCGCGCTGCCGCAACACGCGCCAGTTGATAGGCAATCGCCGCCGGTGGCAAGTGCGGATCGAGGCCACTGCCGGAGGTGGTCACCAGCGCCAGCGGCACCGGGCCCTGGCCGGGCACCTGCAGTTTGTTGGCGTCATCGATCACCCGAGTGGCCAGCGCCGGATTGCTTGGCGACAGGTTGCTCGCACTGCTCGACACGGTGGCAAAGGCACCGGCTGATGGACGCGGATGGAACCAGGCATCGCCGACAAAATCCTGGGCGATCAGCGACGAGCCGCGCACCTTGCCTTCGGCGTCGCGCACCAGGCTGCCGTTGGCCTGCTCGGGGAAGGCGACTTGCGCGACGCCCGTGACTACCAGCGGATAGGCAACGCCGGTCATCAGGGTCATCAGCACCAGCAGGCTCAGGGCCGGACGTAACATTGTGGACATTTCAAAATCCTCGAATTCGTGCTTGAAGCGGTGTGCCCGGCACACCGCTGTTCAGGTTCAAACCAGATGCAACGCCGTCAGCAGCATGTCGATCGCCTTGATCCCCACGAACGGCACCAGAATCCCGCCCAGGCCATAGATCAGCAGATTGCGACGCAGCAGCGCCGCCGCGCTCGCTGCCTGCACCCGCACACCACGCAGGGCCAACGGAATCAGCACCACGATGATCAAAGCGTTAAAGACGATGGCCGACAGGATCGCGCTCTGCGGGCTGCTCAACTGCATGATGTTCAGCACACCCAGTTGCGGGTAGATCGCAGCAAACAGGGCCGGCAGGATCGCGAAATACTTGGCCACGTCGTTGGCGATGGAAAAGGTCGTCAGCGCGCCACGGGTCACCAGCAATTCCTTGCCGATCTGCACCACGTCCAGCAACTTGGTCGGGTCGCTGTCGAGGTCGACCATGTTGGCCGCTTCGCGCGCGGCTTGGGTGCCGTCGTTCATCGCCATGCCAACGTCAGCCTGGGCCAGCGCCGGGGCATCGTTGGCGCCGTCGCCGCACATCGCGACCAGACGACCGTCGTTCTGCTCGTGACGGATACGGGCGAGTTTTTTCTCCGGCGTGGCCTCGGCCAGCACATCGTCGACGCCTGCTTCAGCGGCAATCGCGGCAGCGGTCAGCGGGTTGTCGCCGGTGACCATCACCGTGCGGATCCCCAGCTTGCGCAGCTCGGCGAAACGCTCGCGGATGCCTGGCTTGACCACGTCTTTCAGGTGGATCGCACCGAGCAGTTTGCCGTCGGCGCACACCAGCAACGGCGTGCCGCCGCTCTGGGCAATCTTGTCGATTTCCCGGGACAGCGCCGGGGCCAGATCCTTGCGTTGTTGACCGAGGAACGCCAACAGCGAATCCACCGCGCCCTTACGGAATACACGGCCCTGATAGTCGACACCGGACAATCGGGTTTCAGCACTGAACGGTACGGCGGTCAGAGTTTCCGGCGAAGGTTCCGGCTGTGGATTGGTGCCGCGCAGGTACTCGACGATGGACTTGCCTTCGGCGGTTTCGTCGGCCAGCGAAGCGAACAGTGCGCCTTCGGCCAGCTCACGGGCATTCACGCCCGGCGCGGCATATACCGCACTGCAACGACGGTTACCGAAAGTGATGGTGCCGGTCTTGTCCAGCAGCAACACGTGCACGTCACCCGCCGCTTCCACCGCGCGACCGGACTTGGCGATCACGTTCAGGCGCACCAGACGATCCATCCCGGCGATACCGATCGCCGACAGCAGACCGCCGATGGTGGTCGGAATCAGCGTGACCAATAACGCCACCAGGAACACCAGCGGCAGGCTGCCGTTGGCGAAGTGGGCGAACGGCTGCAGGGTCACGACCACCAGCAGGAAGATCAGGGTCAGGCCGATCAGCAGGATGTCCAGCGCCACTTCGTTCGGGGTCTTCTGGCGTTTGGCACCTTCGACCAGCGCGATCATCCGGTCGAGGGTCGATTCACCGGGGTTGGCGGTGATCTTCACCAACAACCAGTCGGACACCAGCCGGGTGTTGCCAGTGACGGCGGAGCGGTCGCCGCCGGACTCGCGGATCACCGGAGCAGACTCACCAGTGATCGCCGCTTCGTTGACCGCCGCGATGCCTTCGATGACCTCGCCGTCACCGGGGATCATTTCCCCGGCTTCGACGCGCACCACATCGCCCTTGCGCAGACTGGTGGCCGGTACGACCTGGAAGCTGCCGTTGGCCAGTTTGCGTCGGGCGCTGAGGCCCTCGCTGCCGGCCTTGAGGCTGTCGGCGCGGGCCTTGCCGCGACCTTCGGCCAGCGCTTCGGCGAAGTTGGCGAACAGCACGGTGAACCACAGCCACAGGGCAATTTGCGCGGCAACGAAGGTCGGCACGCTGCTGTCGGGAATGAAGCACAGCACGGTGGTCAGGATCGCCGTCAGTTCGACCACCAGCATCACCGGCGAGCGTTGCAACTGGCGCGGGTCGAGCTTGACGAACGCTTGCACCAGCGCCGGACGCCACAGGGCGCTGATCGCGGTTTTCGGAGCTTCAGCCGACTTGGCAGCTGTCGCTGGTTTTGAAGCTGGAACATGCATATTCATGATGGATTCCTTAGAAGCCCATGCTCAGGTGTTCGGCAATCGGGCCGAGCGCCAGGGTCGGCAAGAAGGTCAGGCCGCCCACCAGCAAAATGGTCACGGTCAGCAGGGTCACGAACAGCGGGCCGTGGGTCGGGAAGCTGTTCTGGCCGATCGGTGCGGTTTTCTTCATCGCCAGGCTGCCGGCCAGGGCCAGTACCGGAAGGATGTAACCGAAGCGGCCGATCAACATGCCCAAGCCCAGCATCAGGTTGTGGAACGCGGTGTTGGCGCCGAAGCCGCCGAACGCCGAACCGTTGTTGGCACTGGCCGAGGTGTAGGCGTAGAGCAACTGACTGAAACCGTGCGGACCGGGGTTGCTCACCGCCGCCACCGGACCCGGCAGGCTGGCGGCAATCGCGCCGAGCACCAGCACGCCGACCGGCATCACCAGCAGGGTCACCACCAACAGTTGCACTTCGCGGGCCTGGAGTTTCTTGCCGAGGTATTCCGGGGTGCGACCAATCATCAGACCGGCGAGGAACACCGCGATCAGCACGTTCAGCAACATGCCGTAGAGCCCCGCGCCGACGCCGCCGAAGATCACTTCGCCGACCATCATGTTGACCAGCGCGACCATGCCGCTGAGCGGGTTGAGGCTGTCATGCATGCCGTTGACCGAACCGTTCGACGCCGCGGTGGTGGTCACCGACCAGAGCACGGTGGCGGTGGTGCCGAAGCGCGCTTCCTTGCCTTCCAGCGGCGCGGTCTGCTCGACGGCGACATTGTTCAAGGCAGGGTTAGGTTGATACTCGGCCCACAGCGAAGTGGCGCCGCCGATGATGAACAGCGCGAGCATGCAGCCGATGATGGCGCGGCTCTGGCGCAGGTCCTTCACGTAGTGGCCGAAGGTGAAAACCAGCGCCACCGGGATCAGGATGATCGAGGCGACTTCGAACAGGTTGCTCCACGCGGTCGGGTTCTCGAACGGATGTGCCGAGTTGACGCCGAAGAAACCACCGCCGTTGGTGCCCAGTTGCTTGATCGCAATCTGGCTGGCGGCCGGGCCGAGCGGGATGACTTGGTCAACGCCCTGCATCGTCACAGCATTCACGTATTGCGCGAAGGTTTGCGGCACGCCCTGCCACACCAGATACAGCGCCAGCAGCAGGCACAGTGGCAGCAGGCCGTAGAGGGCGGCGCGGGTCATGTCGACCCAGAAGTTGCCGAGGGTCTTGGTGGATTTGCGCCCGATGCCACGGCACAGCGCAACCAGTACGGCGAGGCCGGTGGCGGCGCTGACGAAGTTCTGCACGGTGAGCCCGACCATCTGGCTCAGGTAGCTGAGCGACGCTTCGCCGCTGTAGGCCTGCCAGTTGGTGTTGGTCATGAAACTGACGGCGGTGTTGAACGCGAGGGTCCACTCCTGGCCCGGCAGGTTTTGCGGGTTCAGCGGCAGGTGATCCTGAAACAGCAGGATCGCGAACAGCAGCAGGAAACCGGCGAGGTTGAACGCCAGCAGCGCCAGCGTGTACTTCTGCCAGCTCTGTTCATCCTGCGGGTTAACGCCGGCAATGCGGTAACAGCCGCGCTCGACCGGGCCGAGAATCGGCGTCAGCCAAGTGCGCTGGCCCTCCATTACCTTGTAGTAGAAGCGCCCGAGGAACGGCGCCGGCAGCAAGACCACCGCGAAGAATGCGAGGATCAGCCAATAGTCATAACTGTGCATAGCCGCTCCTAAGTCCGGTCCGCGCGCAACAGCGCAACCAACAGATAAATGAACAGCCCCACTGCCAATAGCAGTGACACCCCGTCCAGAACGCTCATGGAAGATCTCCGTGTTACGGCGTATTGCCGCGTGTGGAGGCATTGTCGGAAAGGAGGCTGTAAAGGAACGAGAGCGAGGGTGCGCGCGGGGCATAAAGAAAGCGTAAAGAGTGGGTTTATGCCTTCTTTACGACGGCGTTCGGCGGGCGGCGCACCTGACTGGCGCACACAAATAAGGCTATCGAGCCGCGAACATCCCCGATACGACAGCTTTCAGCCCATTACGACCCGCCAATACAAAATGGCACGCCCACTGCACACGCCCTTCCCCGAGCTTTCCAAACCGTTCAGGGAGCAAACGCATGAACACACAACTCAAACCCACGCTGGGCACGTTGCACCTGTGGGGCATTGCTGTGGGGCTGGTGATTTCCGGGGAATATTTCGGCTGGAGTTATGGCTGGGGCGTCGCGGGAACACTGGGCTTTCTGGTGACCTCGTTCATGGTCGCGACCATGTACACCTGTTTCATCTTCAGCTTCACCGAACTGACCACGGCGATCCCCCACGCGGGCGGGCCGTTTGCCTACAGTCGCCGGGCTTTCGGTGAAAAAGGCGGATTGATCGCCGGACTGGCGACGCTGATCGAATTCGTCTTCGCCCCGCCGGCGATTGCCTTGGCGATTGGCGCGTACCTGAACGTGCAGTTTCCGGCCCTCGACCCGAAACACGCGGCGGTCGGCGCGTACATCGTGTTCATGGGTCTGAACATTCTCGGTGTGAAACTGGCCGCGACTTTCGAGTTGATCGTCTGCGTCCTGGCCGTCGCCGAGTTGCTGGTGTTCATGGGCGTGGTCGCCCCGGCCTTCAGCTTCAGCAACTTCGCGCTCAATGGCTGGGCCGGCTCGGACATCTTCGGTGCACCGGCGATTGCCGGGATGTTCGCGGCGATTCCGTTCGCGATCTGGTTCTTCCTCGCCATCGAAGGCGCGGCCATGGCCGCGGAAGAAGCCAAGGATCCGAAACGCACGATTCCCAAGGCCTACATCAGCGGCATTCTGACCCTTGTATTGCTGGCGATGGGCGTGATGTTCTTCGCCGGAGGTGTCGGCGACTGGCGGACCCTGTCGAACATCAACGACCCGTTGCCACAAGCGATGAAAACCGTGGTCGGCGACAACTCCGGCTGGCTGCACATGCTGGTCTGGATCGGTCTGTTTGGGCTGGTGGCGAGTTTCCACGGGATCATTCTTGGCTACTCGCGGCAGTTCTTCGCCCTCGCCCGCGCCGGTTACCTGCCCGCTTCGCTGGCGAAACTGTCGCGCTTTCAAACCCCGCACCGCGCCATCATCGCCGGCGGCGTGATCGGCATCGCGGCGATCTACAGCGACGGCCTGATCAACCTCGGCGGCATGACCCTCACTGCCGCGATGATCACCATGGCGGTGTTCGGTGCGATCGTGATGTACATCATGAGCATGCTCAGCCTGTTCAAACTGCGTAAATCAGAACCGAATCTGGAACGCACCTTCCGCGCGCCGTGCTATCCGCTGATTCCATTGATCGCACTGGTGCTGGCCGTGGTGTGCCTGGTGGCGATGGCCTGGTTCAATGCGTTGATCGGGCTGATCTTCCTCGGCTTCATGGCAGTCGGTTTCGGCTACTTCCTGTTGACCGGCCAATTGCGCGCCAACGCCCCGGCAGACGCGATGCTCACCGGACTGTAAACCGCGACGGGCATAACCGGCCTAGAATGGAACCACTGCGAATGCACTTCGCTCAAAGTGGTATGCAGCGTTGCACGGCGAAACCCTCGCCCGTCGACCTGCCTTTAAGGAGAGCCGTTATGCCCTGGTATGCCTGGTTGATTCTGGTCGTTGCAATCGGCTCGATCGTCGGCGGTCTGATGATGTTGCGTGACACCGCCAACAAGGTCGAACTGACCGATGAACAACGCAAGCGTGTCGCTGAACGCAATGCCGAAGCGGACATCAAGGACGCGCAGGACCGCTGAACGAAAAACCCCGCCTGAATCGGCGGGGTTTGTTTTTTGTAGCGATTATTTTTCCCACTCGGCCTTCGCGATGTGCAAGCCATGCAGGCCTTTGTACGCCGCGCGCTCCGGCTGGCTCCAGCCTTCGAGCAACTCATCGTCCAGACGATAGATTTCCACCCCGAGCGGGCGGCACACGGTCAGCGGATCCTGCGCGTCCGGCCCCCACATCGCCAAAGACAAGTCACCACCTGGACAGGTCGACAACGCGCACAGCAAGTCGATTTCGGCGAAGAACTCCAGATAATCGCCCTTCTGCGCCGGGCAGGCCTTCATGAAATACAGGTCATCGTGATTCAGGCCGGTGCACTGAAAGATGTTCAGCACGTCATGCACATCGAACTCGGTCAGACCGTGTGGAAGTACGGCGCGGGTCAGGTTGGAATGGCAGTGATGGTGGAAATCCTCGCCAGTGAGCATTTTGTTCACATAGGGATCGCAGCGCGTGCCGAGCAAATCGTGCAAGCGCCCTCCGTGCTCGTCGATGCCGTAGCCGGCCAGGCTGTCATCGGTGATGGTCACCAGCGGACGCAGAAAAGGCAGGTTCGACCACAACCGGTCATGAGTGCTGACATGCGCGCCCTGCAGTTGCCGGGTGCGCGCCGCCCACATCCGCTCGCGCGGATCGTGTGCGTTCCACACATTGAAATCGCCCACCTGGGGCCCGACCGGTGTGGTGACGCGAAACACATGCCCCGCCGGCACGTGCCAGGCGCGGCCGGTGCGGATCGGCACCTCGAATTGCTCGATCAGCGTGCGCCCGTCCTTGCGGTCGCGAATCCGTTCGTAGAAAGGTGTATCGACCTGCAACGCCGAGCCTTTGCTGACCTGATAGGCGGCCGGGTAGTCTTTGTACATGATTCTTCTGCTCCTCAAGCGATGGCAACTTTGCAAGCTGCAACCACTATCCGTGCCAACCGTTGGCGGCTGTTACGAACATATCGGAGTCACCGACAGTTTTTTTAGAAGTAGAAGTACAGTCACCATTCAATTTGCATTGGTTAAGATGGCGGTCTTGTTGCGGAGAGTTTAAATGCGTTACTCGCAGGATCATAAAGCCCAGACCCATCAGCGCATCATCAAGGAAGCGTCCGAGCGGTTTCGCAAGGACGGTATTGGTGCAACCGGTCTGCAACCATTGATGAAGGCGCTGGGCCTGACCCATGGCGGCTTTTATTCGCATTTCAAATCGAAGGACGAGTTGGTTGAAAAAGCCCTGCAAGCGGCTGGCGATCAGGTTGCGGGCTTGTGCGAGGAGCTGTTCGCCCAGGAAAAACCACTGGAAGCCTTCATCGAGACGTACCTCTCCGAATGGCACCAGACCTCCCCTCATGAAGGCTGCCCGCTGTTGACCATTTCTTCGGAACTGGGGCTACGCGGCCAGCCGAGCCCGACCAGCGATGAAGTGCTCAAGGCGCGCCTGGATCAGATCCAGAGCACGCTCGAAGGCGATAACGCCGCCCAACGCAGCATCGTCATCATGTCAACGCTGGTAGGGGCGCTCCTGCTATCACGCAGTGTTGCGGATGCCGATTTTGCGCAACAGATCCTCGACGTCACCCGCGAACACCTCAAACGCTCGGAAGACTAAGCCTGCCAGCGTTTGAACAGCACACTGGCATTGACTCCACCGAAGCCGAACCCGTTGGACAACGCATACTCGATCGGCATCGACCGCGCCTGACTGTGGACGATGTCCACGCCTTCGCTGGCCGGATCGGGATTTTCCAGGTTGAGAGTCGGCGGAACGATCTGATCGCGGATCGCCAACAGCGTGAAGATCGCCTCCAGACCTCCCGCCGCACCGAGCAAATGCCCCGTCGCGGATTTGGTCGAGGTCACGGCGATGGAGTTTTGCGTTCCAAACACCGACTTGATCGCCGCCAGTTCACCGAGGTCGCCCACCGGCGTCGAAGTCGCATGGGCGTTCAGATGCTGCACCTGATCCGGCGTGATACCGGCCTGGGCCAGCGCGAGAGTCATCGCCCGTCGCGCACCGCTACCGTCTTCCGGCCCGGCGGTCAGGTGATAGGCATCGGCGCTGGTGCCATAGCCGACCAGTTCGACCAACGGCTGTGCGCCGCGCGCCAGTGCGTGCTCCAGCGACTCGATCACCAGCAGCCCGGCCCCCTCGCCCATCACGAAACCATCCCTGCCGCTGTCGAACGGGCGTGAAGCGCGTTCAGGCGTGTCGTTGTAGCCGCTGGACAAGGCCCGCGCCGCCGCAAATCCGGCGAGGCTGACTCGATCGATTGATGCCTCGGCACCGCCGCACACTGCAATATCGGCCTCACCGGCACGAATTAGCCGCGCCGCGTCACCGATCGCCTGCACACCGGCGGCACACGCGGTGACCGGTGCACCAAGCGGCCCCTTCAGACCATGCTGGATCGAGACATGCCCCGCCGCAAGGTTGACCAGAAACGAGGGAATGGTGAACGGCGACAAGCGTCGCGGGCCTCGGCTGTCAGTGGTGCGCACCGCATCGGCGATCGCGCCGAAGCCGCCGACACCGGAGCCGATGATGGTGGCCGTGCGCTCCTGAGCGTGGGGCTCGGTCGGGTGCCAGCCGGCCTGTTCAAGCGCCTGACGCGCAGCCTCCATCGCGAACAGAATGAAACGGTCCATTTTCTTCTGCTCTTTGGGCGGCGTGGCGCGATCCGGATCGAAACCTGCTTCGGCGTCCTCCTCCATCGTCGGCACCACACCGCCAACCCGGGTCGGCAGATCGGCAATCACCGCTTCCGGCAAGTTTCGCAAACCCGAATGCCCGGCCAGCAGGCGCTGCCAGACGACTTCGACGCCGCTTCCCAAGGGCGATACCAGGCCCATACCCGTGACAACTACTCGACGCTGATCCATATCGGGTTGACCTCTCGTGACTCAAAAGACTTTTACTTGTAACGGCTGGCCGCTGAACTGTGGGACAGATTGGGCGCCATCACATGACGGGCGGCAACGAAGGCTTGCCACTCGCCCGCATCGGGCAACGAAGGAATCGTGACGAGCTCGCCCTGATCCAGACCGGACAGCGCGGCATCGACCATCTCACCCGCCTCCATGACCATTTCCGCTGGAATGCCGCTGGCATCGAATCCGGAGCGTTCCCAGATTTCGGTGCGGGTCACACCGGGCAATACCGCTTGCACCTTGACCCCGGTGCCTTCCAGTTCCGCATTAAGCGTTTGGGTGAGGCTCAACACATAAGCCTTGCTGGCACTGTAGGTGGCATTGAAACGCTCAGGAAACAGGGCAACCACCGACGCAATGTTGATGATCGTGCCGCGCCCGGCGCGGGTGAACGCCGAGGCGGCTGCGGCTGCCAGCCGGGTCAGGGTCGTCACGTTCAACTGAATCAGTTTTTCCAGCTCGTCCGGGTCGGCGTTCGCCAGCAATCCGTTGACCGCTACCCCCGCATTGTTGACCAGCAGACTAATGCTGGAGTCGCTGCGCAGACGCTGCTCAAGCTTGAGCACTTCATCCTTTTGCGTCAGATCGGCCTTCAGGACTTCGACCTGTACGCCATGGGCGTCTCGCAGTTTGCTGGCCGCGGACTCCAGGCGCTCCTGATCGCGAGCCACCAGCAACAGATCAAAACCACGTGCCGCCAACCGCTCGGCATACACCGCACCAATGCCGGAAGAAGCGCCAGTGACCAGCGCCGTGCCTTGGGATTTCGGGGAATTCATGACGATACTCCTGGAATGCGTGAGGAATGAGCGACCGCTGAAAAGCAGAGGGCTTCAGTGGCTACTGAAATTATTATAGGCATAATCTTAAACCAATATGATAGCCGTAATTTTCTATTTTCCGACGGAAAGGCTGTCGCCCTCTTGCGACGCTTGAAGGAAGCGGGAAGCAAAAAGGGCCGGTCAATGACCGGCCCCTTGGCGTTGAACAATCAGCTTAGTTCACTTCCAGCTTGTCGCGATTGCGATCCAGGATCGCCTTGCCGATCCCCTTCACTTCCAGCAATTCATCCACGGACGCGAACGGCCCGTTTGTTTCACGATAAGCAACAATCGCTTTCGCCTTGGCCTCGCCCACGCCTGCCAGTTCCTTCTGCAAAGTGGCCGCATCGGCGTTGTTGAGATCGACTTTCAGGTTTTGCGACGTAGCATTGACGTCGATGACCAGCGGTGTTCCATCCACGTTCGGAGCTACTGCTGGCGCAGCAATCACGGCGATCGAGGTGCTGGTGAGAAGGGCAAATACCAGGGAGTAGAAAAAGCCGGTACGCATAGGTGACGCTCCATGAGATCAAGTTGGGAAAGCAGCTTTTCCGTAGCTGCTCTCCAAACCTAGGTCATCCCGGGCGCTTGTCAAAAATGCGTTCGTTACCAGATGTGAAACAATCAGGGCTCCAGACGGCGCTGCTGATAAATCCAATCGACGATTTCACCATCCGGAGAATAGCCACTGACCGTTTCACGCAGGAGCTGACGGACTCGCGAGTAGTCGTCCCGCTCGATCGCAACCAGCAACTGATTCAGTTTTTCCTTGAGCAGATCCCAGTCCAGATAGTCTTCGTTGGCAGTCATGATCATTGGATGAGAGGTCGCTGACACGTTGTCGCCGATCAGCAATTCTTCGTAGAGCTTTTCTCCCGGACGCAGGCCGGAAAACTCGATATCGATATCACCGTGCGGGTTTCTTTCCGAACGCACGCTGAGACCAGACAGGTGAATCATCTTCTCCGCCAGCTCAACGATCTTCACCGGCTCTCCCATGTCGAGGACGAAGACATCCCCCCCTTGCCCCATCGAACCCGCCTGGATGACCAATTGGGCAGCTTCAGGGATTGTCATGAAGTAGCGTGTGATCTTCGGGTGCGTAACGGTGAGCGGCCCACCCGACTTGATCTGCTTGTGAAAAAGCGGGATCACCGAACCGGAGGAGCCCAGTACGTTACCGAATCTCACCATGGTGAAACGGGTCTTGTTGACTTGAGACACGCACGCCTCATCACCGAACAGCACCGGGGCTTTCTCACGACTGAGTGCCTGCAGCGTCAGTTCCGCAAGGCGCTTGGTGCTCCCCATCACGTTGGTTGGGCGTACGGCCTTGTCTGTAGAGATGAGCACGAAATTGGCAACACCCGCCTGCAAGGCAGCCTGCGCGGTGTTCAGGGTGCCAATGGCGTTGTTCAACACGCCCTCGGCGATGTTGTGTTCGACCATCGGTACATGTTTGTAGGCTGCGGCATGGTAAACCGTATCGACATGCCAGGTTTTCATCACGTCGAGCAGCTTGTTTTCATCCCGGACGGAACCGAGGATCGGAAGCAGTTTCACAGACAGGGATTCGCGAGAGATCCTCTGCTCCAGCTCGGAAAGAATACTGTAGAGATTGAACTCGCTGTGTTCGAACAACAAAAGAGTGGTCGGCTGCAACTCAAGAATCTGACGGCACAGTTCAGAGCCGATTGATCCACCGGCGCCCGTTACCATGACGACCTGGCGAGTGATGCAGTGCTCCAGCAGATCATCCTGGGCGGGCACGGCATCGCGCCCCAGCAGATCCGCGATATCCACCTCCTGGATATCATCGACCTTGACGCGTCCGCTGGCCAAATCCATGAATCCCGGAACACTGCGAACGTGCAGGGGAAACTTTTCCAGATAACTGAGAATCTCACGACGCCGGCCGCGGTTGGCGGAAGGGATCGCCAACAGAATTTCCTGAGCGCCAGTCGTATCGATCATTTGCTGAATATGCTTGGGCTTGAAAACCTGCAAGCCTGCAATCACACGGCTGGCAATACTGCCATCGTCATCGATGAACGCTACCGGACGCATCGCACGCCCCATGCGCAAGGCAGCGACCAACTGGTTGCCTGCTGCGCCGGCGCCATAGACAGCGACCCGTGGCAAGCCATCGTCGATATTGGCAAATGGAACGTGTTGAGCCGCGACAAACCAGTCGCCGGAAAAATACTGTCGCATCGCAACGCGCAGGCCGCCGATCATCACAAGACTGAGCCACCAGTAATTGAAAATGATGGATCTGGGCACGATGGTTTGATGATTGCTGTACCAGTAGACCACTACGCCGAGAATAAGCGAGGAAAGCGTCACCGCTTTAACGATAGCGATCAGTGCGTCGTTACCGACATAACGCATGACCGCGCGATACATGCCGAATCGAATGAAGAGGGGAATAGCCACTACGGGGGCGCTGAAAAACAACCAGAGGTGCTGTTGAATGGGACTGTTGAGTTCGTCTATTCCCAGACGTACGACAAACGCCATCCACAGAGAAAGCCAGACCAGAAAAACATCGGCAATTACCTGCAAGACCCGCTTGCGTCGGCGAGGAAGGGCTAACAAAACTGCTCTGATATTATCCATAAACGTATCAAACACCCCTTCAAGCTCCTGAAACCGAGAAAAACTATTGCCCATAGACTCAAAATTGAAACGCTCAGATACACAATGCTTCGACCCCGAAGCTTTTGTCCTTCGCTCCTTGTATGGGTCTTTGTGTCGGCGTCATGATACCTAGGTTCTGGCAAAAATCCCTTTAAAACCCTCTGTCTGGATAAAAATGGCCTGCCGCTGATTGCCGACAGTCATGGCAGAAAATCAAAAACCGCCAGTCTTCGGCCAATGCATTGCATTGACTGCCAGGAGGTACCGATCGTCAGGTCGGCATCAGCCGCATGTCACTTCAAGGACGAGAGTGATCGATGCAACGTACCGAAACCGATACATTCGACGTCCCTTCATGGCTTCAGACCTCTTGAAGCCTGATGGACAGCAAAAACGAGAGACCGCGATCCGCAACGCCACAACCTTGGAAAGCGTCGCGCAAAGAAGGCTATAATCGGCGTCGCATTTACATGCGGCACGTTCGATACCGACTAACAGCGGCTTCCAGACGCGCTGATTCATTTCAATTCCCAAGACATGCACGGTTAACACAAACTGAGCGGTTGCCCCTGATGACAAAGATGTCTCTCGACAATGTCGATTACGCCAAAGGAATTACACAGGCTCCCTGCGAGCGACTATTCATGGGAAAAACGCGCTCGCGCGCTCATGAGGGCAAACTGCGCATGCTCTCGGGTCTCCTCCTGGACAAGCGTCCCGACGGTCGATCGACCACGCTGCTCAAGGCATGACTCTGCCCTGCGTGCAATAGCGGCTTCCTGGGTAACGATAAGATACGTCAGACAGTGCAAGATGCCGGAAACGAATCAATCCCGACCAGAAAGCCCATTACCCCTTGAGCGCAACATGTACAGAACATCAATAAACCCGATGAACCTATATAAGACCTGCGGGCTTCAGCATGCCGGTTGAATTACGCGTCATTAGGCTAAACCAAGGAAGAACGGCTCAGTGAGTTATCCAATCGTCCCTCTGCGGACAAGTGGTACGGCATGTACACGCGGTAAATTTCATTTATTTTCAATAGCGGTGTTGTGATGACTTTGAAAACGTTATGTGTGTTCGGCACGCGCCCTGAAGCGATCAAAATGGCTCCCCTGGCGCTGAGCCTTGCTGCCGACGAACGCTTCGAAGCCAAAGTGTGCGTGACCGGTCAGCATCGCCAGATGCTCGACCAGGTACTGGATCTGTTCGAGATCAAGCCCGACTTTGATCTGAACATCATGAAGCCGGGCCAGGATCTGACCGACGTCACCACGGCAATCCTGCAAGGCATGAAAAAGGTCTTTGCCGAATACAAGCCGGATATCGTTCTGGTACATGGCGATACGGCAACCACGTTTGCAACGACACTGGCGGCCTACTACCAGCAGATCCCGGTTGCTCATGTCGAGGCGGGGTTGCGTACCGGCAATCTCTATTCGCCCTGGCCGGAAGAGGCTAACCGCAAACTTACCGGCGCACTGGCAGCGGTCCACTTCGCTCCTACCGAGACCTCCAGACAAAACCTGCTCAAGGAAGGCGTAGCGGAAGCTTCGATTCACGTGACCGGGAACACGGTCATCGACGCCCTGCTGGACGTTGTTTCACGCGTCAGCAACACAGCCTCTCTGCAACAGGCTTTCCACGAGCAGTTTTCGTTCATCGGTGAAGGCAAGCGAGTAATCCTCGTCACCGGCCACCGCCGTGAAAGCTTCGGCGACGGCTTCGAGAACATCTGCAAGGCACTGGCCACTACCGCGAAAGCCTTTCCGGACGTCGAGATTGTCTACCCTGTGCATCTGAATCCGAATGTACGGGAGCCTGTGAATCGTCTTCTGGCAGGCATCGGAAACATCCACCTGATCGAGCCTCTGGAATACTTGCCGTTTGTCTGGCTGATGAATCGCTCTTACCTGATCCTCAGCGACTCGGGCGGCATTCAAGAGGAAGCCCCCTCGCTCGGCAAGCCGGTCCTGGTGATGCGTGATACAACGGAGCGCCCGGAAGCTGTTGAGGCAGGTACCGTAAAACTTGTCGGTACTGCCGTAGACGCAATTACAAGCAACTTGAGCCGCCTGCTGACTGACTCTGATGCCTACGAGCAGATGAGCTACGCTCACAATCCCTACGGTGATGGGAAGGCTTGTGCTCGCATTCTCGAAACTCTTTCCAAAATCCAATAAGGCCAACGTATGAGCTTTGAAACTGTTTCTGTGGTCGGTCTCGGCTACATTGGACTGCCAACGGCAGCCGTTTTCGCCGCCCGCAAGAAAAAGGTGATTGGCGTCGATGTAAACCCCCGCGCTGTCGAAACGATCAATCGCGGTGAAATCCATATCGTCGAACCAGACCTGGATATCGTCGTCCACGCAGCCGTGACCGAAGGTTTCCTGCGGGCCACCACCGTCGCCGAACCGGCAGATGCGTTCATGATCGCCGTTCCTACGCCTTTCAAAGGCGACTATGAGCCCGATCTTGCCTACATCGAATCCGCCAGCAAATCCATCGCTCCGGTTCTGAAGAAAGGCGATCTGGTCATTCTCGAGTCCACTTCTCCAGTGGGTGCGACCGAACAGATGTCCGCGTGGCTGGCAGAGGCCCGCCCGGACCTGACCTTCCCGCAAACCCATGGCGAAGAGTCCGACATTCGTATCGCACACTGCCCCGAGCGCGTTCTGCCGGGTCACGTACTGCGTGAACTGATCGAGAACGATCGCATCATTGGCGGCATGACATCGAAATGCTCCGCAGCTGCCGTGCAACTGTACAAAACTTTCGTTGAAGGCGAGTGCATCATCACGGACGCCCGCACCGCCGAAATGTGCAAACTGACCGAAAACAGCTTCCGTGACGTGAATATTGCATTTGCGAACGAGCTTTCGATCATATGCGACAAGCTGGGTATCAGCGTCTGGGAATTGATCCGTCTGGCCAATCACCACCCACGAGTGAACATTCTGCAACCCGGCCCGGGTGTCGGTGGCCACTGCATCGCCGTGGACCCATGGTTCATTGTCAGCAAGACTCCGGAGCAGGCGCGCCTGATCCGCACAGCTCGTGAAGTGAACGACAGCAAGCCGCAATGGGTGATCGACCAGGTCCAGCAAGCCATCGGCAAGCATCTGCAGGCAAACCCGGACAAGACGGCCAAGGATGTTACAGTCGCCTGCTTCGGATTGGCCTTCAAACCGGATATCGACGACCTGCGTGAAAGCCCGTCCAAGGCAATCACTTTGAAAATTGCCGATGCTCATCCGGGCAAGGTACTGGCCGTCGAACCCAATATCGATCAATTGCCTGCCAACATGGAAGGCAAAGTCACTCTCTGCGATATCGACAGCGCACTGGCTCAAGCAGATGTGATTGTTCTGCTTGTCGACCACAAGCAATTCAAGTCGATCCCGCAAAGCAGCCTGGCGCGTGCAGAGCGAGTCGATACGCGCGGTATCTGGAACTGACCACTTATCGAAACTGAGCGCAGGACCAGGTGTCTCCACGAGTCATCGGGTCCTGCGCACTTCGTTGTTTCGATGAAAACTCCGATGATCATGTGCTCGAATTAGTCATGATGAGATTGAAGAAGGTTGAGACATGGTCAATCTGCTGATTCAGGCGCTGACACTGATTAGTGGCCTGGTAGTAAACTTTGTTATTCCTGGTTTATATGGACTTGAAGCCTATGGCGAGTTCATCAAAGCCAACGTGCTGGTTTTTTTATTTCAGAAACTGCTGGACATCATCAACGAGCAACTTCTTGCAAGCGTTGAACCTGAACACATCCTTGTCACTTCCTTATTTATGGCAAGCCTGATCTTCCTGCTCTTCAGCGGACTAAGTCAGTTGACGGATCTGGGCAATCCCTTGCTGCTCAGCGTCATGCTGCTTAGTTCAGCCTGCCTGCTGTCACTTTTCGGACTGCGACTCTACCGCTGGATCGTCGGGTATCTGATTCTGTTTCTGGGGGTTTTCTTCGCCGCCCTGTTTGTCAGCCATCAGAACATCTGGCCGCTGAGCATCGTGGACATCCTGTGCCTGACCAACCTGATCCCTTGTCTGCTGGCACTGGTTGCGCTGTTTACTCACGGAGCAAAACTACCGCTTGGCAAGCAGCTGGGCTCAACGCTCTGGCAGGTCATTACCCTTCTGCCGCGCATGATCTCCATCACGCTGTTCTTCAACCTGTTCACCAACATACTACCTTACATACTCTCGAAGATCCTGCCGGTTCGTGAGCTGGGACTGTTTCGCGTGATTGTGTCGATCATTCAATCCGCAACCAGTCTTTTCCCCATCAACGTCAGGGCAGTATTTGTTTCGTTCATATCCGGAGGCCAGCGCCAGGAGCAATACCGGATCATCATGTCGATCGCCGTGATGTACTTCGCGCTCGTGGGGTTGTTCGGTTATTTCGTATCGTGGCTCTTTCCCAAATATTCGGGCTATCTGGCCCTGCTCCCCTGCTTGCCGGTTCTCTACTGGGCGGTGGTGACGGAGCGATATCTCATTGCCTCGGGATTTCACCGCAGGGTCATCGCGATAAACGTATCACTGGGTTGTATCGCTGTGGTCTGCATGGTCTTTTTCGTGCAGGGACTTGAGGCCGCAAAAGTATTCTATGCACTGGGGTTCTCCGCTTACCTGCTGACACTGCACCTGTTCTGTCGCCCCGGCATCCAGCTTCCGGTGATTTTCTGGGTGGCAATACTTTCCCCCCTTTCTATAGTCATGGCCAACGTCAGCCTGATCTGGGGCATTTTCTATATGTGCTCCCTGTTGATCATCGCAACCTGGACTCTCCGTCTGCGCCTGGCAGATTTCCGTAAATTGAGGTTTTGAGAATGAACGCAGTCACGCTTTATCGTATTGGACACTGGTTCTATCAACGAAAGATCCCGGTTATTCCGATGCTCATTCGAAATTTCATTTTCCTGATCTTCAATTCGTATGTCCCCGTTTCGGCAAGCATTGGCAAAGGCTCGATCTTCGCTTATGGCGCCATCGGCGTTGTGCTTCACGCAAACGCCAGGATCGGTAGCGGCTGCGTGCTGGGCCAGGGCATCACGATCGGTGCGGCGGAAGGCTTTGCATCCAGCGAAATAAACAAGTGCCCCGTGATTGGCGACAACTGCTATATCAGTGCAGGCGCAAGAATAATCGGCGACATCAAGATCGGGAACAACTGCCAGATTGGCGCGTCCGCCGTCGTACTGAAGGACGTACCAGACAACTCCGTGGTTGTTGGAATTCCCGCTCGAATTGTTGGCCAGACATCTGCTGATTTCAAAGCAATTCGTCCGCGGAAGATGGCCGGAGAATAATGATGAAAGAATCATATTTTAATAAAAACAGTTGCGCGATTGCTGCCGGCGCGGGCACTGCCATTCTTCTTTCACAAGATCCTGGCGCTGCGTTCTACATCGGTACCGCCGGCGTTCTTCTCCTTATTCTCATGGCACTGAAATCGCCTTGGCACGGTTTGCTGGCGCTCTTTCCAATGGCATTTGCCATGCGTCCGGCGCCACCCTCACTGGGCCTGCAGGAGCTATCATTTGCAGCATTGCTGGCCACCGTTTTTGCAGGCAGCCTGCTGCAGCTCCTGCGCACGTACACGTTAAAAGATGCACTGAAGGTATTCGCAGCTCCCCTGCTGGTCGGTCTCCTTATATTGGGCACCAACCTGGCAGTTGCCATGCACAATCACGTTCCCCTCGCCGACTGGGTGAGGGGCGTCATTCCCTTCCTGTTCATCTACGCATTGATCCCTGTCTGCATATTGGTCAGTCAGGATCAAACGCGTATTCACTGGGTAGGCGGCTCAGTAGCGACGCTGGTCTTTCTGACCGCCGGATATATCGTTTTTTACTACTTCTACCAAGGCATCTGGAGACCCTACTGGATCGACCCTGCAGACGCTCAGGCCATCAAACTTACAAAAGAAGCCGCCTTGCACAATGCCAATGCTATCGGCCCCATGCGCGACCGTATAACCATGGTTCTGGCGCAAGCGACCGACAGTCTGCTGCCCGTGGGAATGGCGGCCGGATTTGTCACTTGCATCCTGTCGCGGCAAAAGCAGATCACCGCTGTCGGTGCCTTGATGTCTCTGCTTTGCATGACCGCCGTACTGATCACTTTCACCCGCAGCATGCTGTTGAGCGCACTGCTGGTGATGATGCTGTTTTCCGCCTTCGTTTTTGTGTTTCACGCCCAACTGCGAAAAAAATTGATGGTGAGCGCCACCGCTCTGGGCATCTGCGCGCTGCTGTTCATTTTCGCTACAGGCATGCAGCAGATCTGGCTCGGCAGGATGAGCCTGCTGATCGAGTCTGGCATAGAGACAATCGTTAACTGGAAGCCAAGTGAAGAATCAAAAGCCGGCGACGATGGCATGTTGCAACCCATCGTTCCAACAAAGGAAAATGCCGACTTCAACGTCTCTTCGCGCGTTGTAGAGTATGGCATTGCATGGGACATGTTTAAGTCGCACCCGGTAGCGGGTAACGGACTGGGCATCAAACACGAAATGCGCTGGGAAACATCCAGCGGGGAATCGTTTACCCAATGGGTCGCTTATATTCACAACTGGCCGCTCTATACCTTGATGGTCGGTGGCCTGCTGGGAATCATTACTTATGCGCTGGTCCTGCTGGGCCCGATTGTCCTTCGAGTGACCTCGCTCAGAGTCGAGCCAGCCCACTGGACGATACTGCGATCCGTGGTATTGACCATGGCCATCTACGGCTTGTTTTTCGCCGTTTTCCGCCTGATCACCTTCAACTTGCTGCTCGCTACAGCCTGGGGCCTGATTCTCACCCAAGCGCTCTCGCGAGCGCCGAAAGTTCAAAACGACAGGAAGAGTGTTGATACAGGCGAGGCTTCACCCTCACCGTCGTCGCCTGTGCAAAACACCACCAATCAAGAAAATATGGAGCTCAAGGCATAATGTGCGGTTTAAGTTTCTTTTGTGTTAAGCAGTCCGCGTCCGACACCAACCTCCAGTTGGAAGCGAGTCTTGCCGTCACAAAACATCGTGGACCGGATGCCTCTGGAACATACTTCACTACCGTTGCGGACTTCCAGATAGGACTCGGTCACAACCGACTGAGCATTCTGGATCTGACAGCCGCCGGCAGCCAGCCCATGCATGCCGGGAATGGCATCAGCATCATTTTCAACGGCGAAGTCTTCAACCATCACGAGTTGAGGGACGACCTCGTCAAGAAGGGTTATACCTTCAACGGCACGTCCGATACCGAAGTCATCCTGAAGCTGTATGTCGAATACAAGGAACAGGCATTCAAGCAACTGCAAGGAATGTTTTCGCTGGTCATTCTTGACGAGAATGCCAGGAAGTTCTTTCTGGTCAGAGATGTCGTGGGCATCAAGCCGGTTTATTACTATTCAAGCGCCAATGGTTTTTATGCCTGCTCGGAAATACGCGGTCTGAAAAGCTATCCAGAGGTTGTTGCTGAGATCGATAACGATGACGTGTTCGAGTTCTTCAACAATGGGTTCATCTACGAGCCCAACACCGGTTACAAGGCAATCAAGAAAGTACAGCCGGGAACCTATATCGAATTTGACCTGACCACCGGTGCCCGTACAACCGTACGCTACCAGGACATCATCAACTTCAATACTCAACGGTCCATTGCCGACACCATCGAGTCTGCGGTCACCCGTCAATTGGAAGCTGATGTTCCGGTAGGGGTGTTCTTCAGCGGCGGCGCCGACTCCAGCATTCTTGCGAACTACACAGGAGCTGCGGACCTGTTTTTCGCGAAATACGAAGAAACCGAAGACTCCGCGGTGGACATGAAGTTTTCTGCCGAGATCGCCAAGCACTTGGGCAAAGAACTTAAAGTTACCGAAATTCTCGACGCGAACGACAATCCGTTTGAATCCATCGACTTCGTCGCCAAAAATACTGAAGAGCTAGTGTCGGATTATACGTTCTGGGCCACCTATCGACTGTCCGACGAGGCCAGGAAGAGCGGATATACCGTAATGCTCAGCGGAATGGGTGGCGACGAAGCGTTTGCCGGATACCCCCGATACAAGGTCCTCAAGCACCACAATCTGATCCGCGCGGTCTACCCGCTGCTCAAATCGTTGCTGAAGCTCAATCTTTTCCCGAAAAAACTCGACAAGAAGTTCGAGCGACTCGTCTCGTACGCCCAGGAAAGTTATTGGCCGCTGGCGTATTCGCGGATGCTCGGCTATTTCTCAAAACAGGAACTCAGCAATTTCTTCTCCAACTACTCGACACTGGAAAACACGTACAAACAGCGCCTGGACAATGTGCTGACCCAGTACAAAGGCGATGTGGACGATAAAGTGAAATGCGCACAGCATTTCGACATGACCGGGTTCCTGAGTCACAACCTGGGCGTTTCCGACAAGGCAAGCATGCTGGCAAGCATCGAACTCAGAGTGCCGTTGCTGGATGAGCGCGTCGTTGCCAACGGGTTCGCAACCTCCAGTGCCGATCTGTTGAAAGACGGCGCGCCTAAAGCACCGCTCAAGACGCTCTTGAAAAGCCTGCTCCCCTCCACGCTGGTCAACCGTCCGAAAACCGGGTTCAACCCTCCTCTGGACGGGATCATTCTGCGCCTGGGTGCGGAACGCCTGGCATCTGAATTCCAGCGAATCTATCAATTCCTCAATCGCGAGGAAGTTGAGCGGCTGATAAAGAGTCACTTTTCCGGTGCCGCCAATAACACCTACAAACTCTGGCAACTTCTGTATTTTGAACGCTGGCTCAAATTCAACTTCGCTTGAGTAGCTCGAAAATACATTACAACGAATCAACCATTTGAATCAGTGACTCATATGCGCAACGCACGGATAGCCCGGCTCACAAAGCTCTACCACACTGCCAAAGTGCTGCGACCGGAGCAGATTCTCTATCGAATCTACTATCGTTTTGCCAAGATCAAACCGTATGCCGCAACACCGGCGAGCAAGAACCCGTCCTTTGATCTGGCCAATCCACCTCGCTGGAATTCATCGCGCATAACCGAAGACGGGCAGTTCGACTTCATGGGCAGCAAGGCGGCCATCGAATGGCACAACGAGTCGCTGCCAAAGATCTGGCAATACAATCTGCATTATCTGGATCACCTGACCGCCCGCCAGGAACATGATTCATCCCTCTCGGAAACGGATCTGGTCAACAGCTGGATCACGGCCAACCCGCCGTTCGCCGGCTGTGGCTGGGAACCTTATACGCTGTCCCTCAGGATCGTTAACCTGGTCAAGTGGTTGCAAATGCAGCCGCATCTGGATCAGCGCTGGCTGGAAAGCCTGGCAGTGCAGACACACGCACTGTCACAACGGATTGAATATCACATCCTCGCAAATCACTTGTTCGTGAATGGCAAGGCGCTGGTTTTCGCGGGCAGCTTTCTGCAGACCGGGGAGGCCGGGAACTGGCTGAAAACCGGACTGAAGATTCTGGACAGAGAGGTGAAGGAGCAATTCCTGACAGATGGGGCGCATTTCGAACTGTCGCCCATGTACCACGCCTCGTTGCTTTGGGACATGTGCGACCTGCTCAATCTGGCACTCAATGCCAAAATCGACGCACTGAAAAGCCGTGCACCCGAGTGGCGCCGAGTGATCGAGCAAGGAATCATCTGGCTGCGCAGCATGCAGCATCCTGATGGCGAAATCCCCTTCTTCAATGATTGCGCCTTCGGCATTGCTCCTGCCCTGCGCGACATCGAAGGTTATGCCGCCTTGCTGGGTTGCCAGCCACCGGCAGACGCAGCGGACACTTCTTCGATCGGTGCCATTTGCCATGCCGAAAGCGGGTTTGCGCACATAGCGTTCGGTGAGGGCAGCAAAGCACTCTTGAACTTTGCACAAGTCGCTCCCGTTTATCAGCCCGGCCATACTCACGCAGATACGTTGAGCTTCGAGTTGAGCGTATTCGGGCAGCGAGTATTCGTTAACTCCGGCACATCGCAATACGGCGAGGACAGCGAGCGTCATCGTCAACGCAGTACCGCCGCTCATAACACCGTAGAGATCGATGGCGAAAATTCCTCGGAGGTCTGGGCCGGCTTCAGGGTCGCCCGCCGCGCCCGCGTCAGCCTGAGCACCTTCGAGAGCACCGGTGAATCCGTTCGCATCGTTTGCTCACATGACGGCTACCAGCGCCTGAAGGGCAAGAACCTTCACACGCGGGAGTGGAACGCCACCAGGAACACGCTACAGATCAACGATTCGGTAACGGGCGCCTTTGACAAGTCGATCGCAAGATTCCACCTCCACCCCGAGGCGTCAGTGACTCAGAATGACAACGGCCTGACAATCACCCTGGCTTCTGGAGAGACAGTCTCTGTCTCCATCTCGGGCGCGGCATGCATCAGCATTGCGAACACAACCTGGCACCCGGAGTTCGGCAAGTCCGTGGCGAACCAATGCATCGTTGTCGAACTATCATCAGACACACTTATTACCCGCGTAACGTGGTGAGGCTTATTTGAAACTTTTAGTCCTGAGTTTTTATTATCAGCCGGATCTGTCCGCCGGCTCATTCCGCACCACGGCACTGGTAAAGGCATTGCTGGATAAATTGCCGGCTGATGCCCATATCGAACTGATCACGACACTGCCCAATCGCTACAGCTCATTCAGCAGCGAAGCGCCCGAGCTTGAAGAACATCCGCGCCTGACCATACGCCGTATCGCCCTGCCCGCTCACAAAAGCGGGATGGTCGATCAGGCAAAAGCGTTTCTGGTCTACGCCAGACATGTGCGCAACTTCGCTCGCGGCAAGCACTACGACCTTGTTTATGCAACGTCTTCACGCCTGATGACCGCAACACTTGGAGCCGTCATTGCCCGCAGCAAGAAAACACCACTGTACCTCGACATCCGTGACATTTTCGTGGACACCATCAAGGACGTTCTATCCGGGAAGATGGTGCGGTTCATCAAACCGATCCTCTCGTTGCTCGAACGCTTCACGATAAAGTCGGCGCGCAAAGTCAACCTGGTCTCAGCAGGCTTTCTTCCTTACTTCAAATCCAGATACCCGGACCAGAAGTATTCGCTGTTTACCAACGGTATCGATGACGAATTCCTCAACCTGCCGATTGTGAACACCGAAGACAACCAGGACCGCATTCTGGATGTGGTGTACGCAGGAAACTTCGGGGAAGGTCAGGGCCTTCACAACATCATCCCTCAACTGGCAAAACGCCTTGAAGGAAAGGTGCGATTCAAGGTAATCGGTGATGGCGGCCGACTGGCTGCATTGAAAGACGCCATCAATGCGTCCAAGTGCAACAATGTCGACCTGCTGAGCCCGGTCAAACGCGACGAACTGATCGGCGTCTACCAATCAGCGGACATATTGTTTCTGCACCTGAATGACTACGATGCATTTCGTAAAGTATTGCCGTCCAAGCTGTTCGAATATGCTGCCCTGGGAAAACCGATCTGGGCGGGCATTGCAGGCTACGCGGCAGAGTTTGTGACCGAGCACATCGAAAATGCATCGGTATTTGCACCTTGTGATGTCGATGCGGCGGTCGAATCCTTCGAAAGACTGACGATCTCCACGACCCCACGCGCGGCCTTTATCGATCGGTTCTCCAGAGCGAATATCATGCGCGACATGGCTGTAGATGTAATCTCCACATCGGAAGTTTCCTGATCATGCGAATTCTACTTACAGGCGCAACGGGCTTTGTGGGACGCGGCCTGACACCTCTGCTGCTGGAGCAGGGTCATGAGGTTACCGCTGCTGTTCGCAAAAACTCGAATGAGCTCGACTCCCGTGCAACTCAGGCGCTGATCAGCGATCTGTCCAGCGAGCAGAACTGGATGTCGGTGCTGAGCGGACATGATGTCGTCATCCATTCGGCTGCCCGCGTGCATGTCATGAGCGACGAGTCATCCGACCCTCTTGCCGAATACCGCAAGACCAATGTCGAGGGCACGTTGAATCTCGCCCGGCAATCGGCTGAAGCAGGCATCCGAAGATTCATCTTCATCAGCTCAGTGAAAGTCAACGGCGAGAGCACAACCCCAGGCAACCCTTACAGCGCTGAAAGCCAACCTGTGCCTCTTGATCCCTATGGGATTTCAAAACTTGAGGCCGAACAGGGACTACGTGCGCTTTCCACAGAAACCGGGATGGAAGTAGTCATCATCCGTCCCGTACTGGTTTATGGGCCAGGTGTACAGGCCAACTTTCTCAGCATGATGCGCTGGCTCCACAAAGGCGTGCCGCTGCCATTCGGCGCACTTCACAACCGCCGCAGCCTCGTCGCACTGGACAATCTCACTGACCTGATTGCGACTTGCGTAGTCCATCCTGCTGCTGCGAACCAGACTTTCATGGTCAGCGATGGCGAAGACCTATCGACTACCATGCTTCTTCGGCGCATGGGCGCTGCGTTGGGCAAACCTGTCCGAATGCTGCCAATCCCCGGCTGGGTACTTGAAACCGGGGCATCGATGCTGGGCAAGCAAGCCCTGGCACAACGACTGTGCGGTTCACTTCAGGTAGATATTGAAAAAACACGTACCCTTTTGAACTGGACCCCGCCCGTCTCTGTCGATGAGGCGCTGCGTAAAACGGCTAAACACTTTCTGGACCTGCGAATCAAATGAATATGTGGTGGTTATTACCGGCTTGCGCCGTCGTTGCACTGTTTCTGACCGGAGCCCTACGGCAATATGCGCTGGCTAAAAGCCTTATAGACGTGCCCAACGCCCGAAGCTCCCACGCCGTCCCCACCCCAAGAGGTGGCGGCGTTGCGATCGTTGTGAGCTTTCTGGTCGCACTGATATTGGCGACAAGCATGGGTGCCATCACTTTGCCGACGATGTGGGCATTGATGGGGGCAGGTGTCGGCATCGCAGTACTGGGCTTTCTGGATGATCACGGCCATATCGTCGCCCGCTGGCGTTTGCTGGGTCATTTCATTGCAGCCATTTGGGCACTTTACTGGATAGGCGGCTTACCACCTCTGACGATCTTCGGATTCGTATTTGACCTGGGTTGGGTTGGCAATGTATTGGCCGCGTTTTATCTGGTCTGGCTGCTGAACCTGTATAACTTCATGGATGGTATTGATGGCATTGCCAGCGTCGAGGCGATTTTTGTTTGCCTGGGTGCAACGTTGCTTTATTGGCTGACGGGCAATGGTGTATTGGCCCTCCTCCCGCTTCTGCTTGCCTTCGCAGTGTCCGGTTTTTTGTATTGGAACTTCCCGACAGCTCGCATCTTCATGGGGGATGCTGGTAGCGGCTTCCTCGGGATCACTCTGGGCGTCCTCTCCCTGCAGGCTGCCTGGGCCGCACCACAATTGCTGTGGAGCTGGCTGATTCTGCTGGGCGTGTTTATCGTCGATGCAACCTGGACTTTGTTCCGCCGGCTGCTACGGGGAGAAAAAGTCTACGAAGCTCACCGTAGCCATGCTTATCAATTCGCTTCTCGAAAATACAAAAAGCACCTGCCCGTCACGCTGGGCGTTGCCGCGATCAATCTTTGCTGGCTGTTGCCGATTGCGCTATTGGTGGCTAACGGTTACCTGGACGGTCTGCTGGGGGTTCTGATTGCTTATGTGCCATTAGCAGCGCTGGCAGTGAAGTTCAATGCTGGAGGCAAGGAATAAGCCAGTGGTGATTTAGTATTTTGTTGCAGAAACAATTGAGGGGAAGCCATGGCTTCCCCTCTTTATTCTGCTCAGGAAACTTAAAAAATCTAAATCGAAGGTTTGCGCCGAGCGCGTAGAGCACGACCCAATAACAGACGTAACAGAGGGCCGATGATCATACCGACCAAGAGTGCCGCCAACATTACGACAGAAGCGGGTAAATGAGGTGCTTCCCAACCGAGAAACAGCAGGAATACTGTTTGCTGATTTTCAAGTACAAATGCCAGGATTACCAGAACCAGCAGCAGTAGAAATCCTCCCAAGAGGATTCGTTTGAGATTAGTCATAAACTGCTTCCCTGGTCATATCTACTATTCATCCTCTTCCTCATTCACTCGATCCCGAAGCTCTTTGCCTGGCTTGAAATGGGGAACGAACTTTCCGTCAAGACTGACAGACTGCCCTGTCTTCGGGTTGCGGCCGACTCGCGGCGCACGATAGTGCAAGGAGAAGCTGCCAAAGCCACGGATCTCGATACGATCACCTGTGGCAAGGCACTGGGACATTTGCTCAAGCATGGTCTTGATGGCCAGCTCAACATCCTTGGATGAGAGCAGCCCCTGATGGGTGACAATTCGTTCGATCAACTCCGACTTCGTCATATTTTTCCCTTCTTTTTCAAGCAGCTAGATCAGCGCTTGAAAGGTTTTAGCACGCCCGGAAGATTTTGAACAGCCCAGGGCTTGACATATCTTTCCGCTCGCCGAAACGCCCATTTTCAGGGCATCGGATCGCATGCACGCCAACGCTCACTCACCGACAAATCACCAGCATGGTTCGAGTGACATAGCCGGCAGGATTGAAACCAAAGGGAAACTCATCCTCATCCCGCGCATCATCAGATCGCGTGATCACCTTGTAACCCGCCCCCTTGCATTCCTTGGCTGCGCGCTTCTGACACCTCTCCCAGCCCGAACCCAAGCCGGAGCAGTCAACCTCGATACCGCTGACTCCGCGCACCGCATGAGTCTTGGCGCTAGTCGTACAGCCTGCCAACACCAACATACCCAACAGAACTATAAACTTGTTCATTCACATCCTTATGCCAGGCGCCTGCCCGACTACTGCGATCTTCAGACTAAGCCTAGACGCGAATAGACGATTGATCCGATTAAAGAAACAGACCGCCCGGCAAAGGAAATGGTTTCACCCGTATAACCAGAGAGCGAGGCTTACCAAATCGAAGGCACAAAAAAGGGCGACCGAAGTCGCCCTTTTTAATGATCAGACAGAACTCAGTTCTGTTTGGCCATTGCTTGACGCAGCAGTGCCGCCATGGTGGTGTCAGCTGCTTCGCCTTCCGGAGCGGTTTTCAGGCTCTGGATAGCTTCTTTTTCTTCAGCATCGTCTTTCGATTTGATCGACAGCTGGATTACGCGGCTCTTACGATCAACGCTGATGATCTTGGCTTCTACTTGCTGGCCTTCTTTCAGAACGTTGCGCGCGTCTTCAACGCGGTCACGGCTGATTTCGGAGGCTTTCAGAGTCGCTTCGATATCGTCGGCCAGAACGATGATGGCGCCTTTGGCGTCAACTTCTTTCACGGTGCCAGTAACGATTGCGCCTTTGTCGTTAACCGAGACGTACTCGGAGAACGGATCGCTTTCCAGTTGCTTGATACCCAGGGAGATACGCTCACGCTCCGGGTCAACCGACAGGATAACGGTGTCCAGCTCGTCGCCCTTCTTGAAACGACGTACGGCTTCTTCGCCCACTTCGTTCCAAGAGATGTCGGACAGGTGAACCAGACCGTCGATGCCGCCGTCCAGACCAATGAAGATACCGAAATCGGTGATCGACTTGATGGTGCCGGAGATCTTGTCGCCCTTGTTGAACTGGCCAGAGAAGTCTTCCCATGGGTTCGACTTGCACTGCTTGATGCCCAGGGAGATACGACGACGCTCTTCGTCGATGTCCAGAACCATGACTTCCACTTCGTCGCCGACTTGTACGACTTTCGAAGGGTGGATGTTCTTGTTGGTCCAGTCCATTTCCGAAACGTGTACCAGACCTTCAACGCCTTCTTCCAGCTCAGCGAAGCAGCCGTAGTCGGTCAGGTTGGTTACACGAGCGGTAACGCGAGTGCTTTCTGGGTAACGGGCTTTGATAGCAACCCATGGATCTTCGCCCAGTTGCTTCAGGCCCAGGGAAACACGATTGCGCTCGCGATCGTACTTCAGAACCTTGACGTCGATCTCGTCGCCAACATTGACGATTTCGGAAGGGTGCTTGATACGCTTCCACGCCATGTCGGTGATGTGCAGCAGGCCGTCCACGCCACCCAGATCGACGAATGCGCCGTAATCGGTGAGGTTTTTGACGATACCTTTGACTTGCTGGCCTTCCTGCAGGGATTCCAGCAGAGCTTCACGCTCGGCGGAGTTCTCGGCTTCCAGGACGCTGCGACGGGAAACGACAACGTTGTTGCGCTTCTGGTCCAGCTTGATGACCTTGAATTCCAGCTCTTTGCCTTCCAGGTGCGTGGTGTCGCGCACTGGACGGACGTCAACCAGGGAACCTGGCAGGAACGCACGGATGCCGTTAACGTCGACAGTGAAGCCGCCTTTAACCTTACCGTTGATAACGCCCTTGACCACTTCCTCGGCTGCGAAGGCTGCTTCCAGAACGATCCAGCATTCAGCGCGCTTGGCTTTTTCACGGGACAGCTTGGTTTCGCCGAAACCGTCTTCAACCGAGTCCAGAGCAACGTGAACTTCGTCACCGACGTTGATGTTCAGTTCGCCAGCGTCGTTGTAGAACTGCTCCAGAGGGATCAGTGCTTCGGACTTCAGGCCAGCGTGAACGGTTACCCAGCGAGCTTGGTAATCGATATCAACGATAACACCGGTGATGATGGAGCCTGCCTGAAGGTTCAGGGTCTTTAGGCTTTCTTCAAAGAGTTCCGCAAAGCTTTCGCTCATTTTAATTCCTGTTGATTAGGGCGAAAAATACGCCCGTCTCCACATCCCAGACGATGCGGGTCAGTTTCATTTAAAGGAAGCCACCGCAGGACTATGACTGGTCCCCTGCGGCCTTCCTGTTCACCCGGCGATATCGCGAATGGCGATCTCGCTCATGATGCGTTCCAGCACCTGATCGATGGACAACTCCGTGGAATCCAGCTGTATGGCGTCGGCCGCCGGCTTTAGCGGGGCCACCGCTCGCTGGGTATCACGCTCGTCGCGCGCACGGATCTCATCTAGCAGACTCGACAGACTAACACCCTCGACTTTGCCCTTCAACTGCAAATATCGACGGCGCGCCCGCTCCTCGGCACTGGCGGTCAGGAAAATCTTCAAGGGCGCATTCGGAAATACCACCGTGCCCATGTCGCGACCATCGGCCACCAGCCCCGGCGACTCCTGAAAAGCACGCTGGCGCTGCAACAGCGCCTCGCGCACGGCCGGCAATGCAGCCACCTGAGAAGCGCCGGAACCGACGCTTTCAGTGCGGATGACATCGCTGACTTCGTCACCTTCCAGAATGATGCGTTGCAGTTGACCGTCGGTCGCCGCGATGAACTGCACATCCAGATGAGCGGCCAGTTTCTTCAGCAGCTCTTCATTGGTCAGGTCAACACCATGGTTGTGCGCAGCAAACGCCAGCAGGCGATACAGCGCACCGGAATCCAGCAGGTTCCAGCCCAGACGCTTGGCCAGAATCCCGGCTACGGTGCCTTTGCCCGAGCCGCTTGGCCCATCGATGGTGATGACCGGAGCAATATTGTTCACGACTGAGCCTCTTGCGCCACACGAATGCCGACCTGTGCGCACAGCGCCAGGAAGTTCGGGAACGATGTCGCGACGTTGGCGCAGTCATGGATGCGGATCGGTGCCGTGGCGCGCAGCGAGGCCACGCTGAAAGCCATCGCGATACGGTGATCGCCATGACCATGCACTTCGCCGCCGCCGATCTGGCCGCCGTCGATGATGATGCCGTCCGGGGTCGGTTCGCACTTGACGCCCAGCGCCAGCAGACCGTCCGCCATGACCTGGATACGGTCCGACTCCTTGACCCGCAGCTCTTCGGCGCCGGTCAGCACGGTGCGCCCTTCGGCACAGGCCGCGGCCACGAACAGCACCGGGAATTCGTCGATCGCCAGTGGAACCAGCGCTTCCGGAATCTCGATACCCTTGAGTTTAGCCGCTCGCACGCGCAGGTCGGCAACCGGCTCGCCGCCCACTTCACGCTGGTTTTCCAGAGTGATGTCGGCGCCCATCAGGCGCAGGATGTCGATCACACCGGTACGGGTCGGGTTGATGCCGACGTGCTCGAGCACCAGCTCCGAACCTTCGGCAATCGACGCCGCCACCAGGAAGAATGCCGACGACGAGATATCGCCCGGCACTTCGATGTGGGTCGCGGTCAGCTTGCCGCCGGACTCAACCGATGCCGTGGCACCGTTGACGCTCACCGGGTAGCCGAAGCCGCGCAGCATGCGCTCGGTGTGGTCACGGGTCGGAGCCGGCTCGGTGACGGTGGTCTTGCCTTCGGCGTACAGACCCGCCAACAGCAGGCAGGATTTAACCTGGGCACTGGCCATCGGCATGGTGTAGGTCAGGCCTTTGAGTTTGTGACCGCCACGAATGGTCATCGGTGGACGACCCTCGGCAGCGGTTTCGATCACGGCACCCATTTCCCGGAGCGGGTTGGCGACGCGATTCATCGGACGCTTGGACAGCGAAGCATCACCAGTCAGGGTGCTGTCGAAGTCCTGCGCGGCCAGCAGGCCGGACAGCAGGCGCATCGAAGTGCCGGAGTTGCCCAGATAGATCGGGCCCGGCGCAGGCTTCAGGCCATGCAGGCCGACACCGTGGATGGTCACGCGGCCGTGATGCGGGCCTTCGATGACCACGCCCATGTCGCGGAACGCCTGCAAGGTCGCCAGGGCGTCTTCGCCCTCGAGGAAGCCTTCGACTTCGGTGACGCCTTCAGCCAGAGAACCGAGCATGATCGAACGGTGGGAAATCGATTTGTCACCCGGTACGCGAATCCGACCGGACAGGCGGCCACCAGGTTGAGCCAGGAAAATCAGATCGTTGGAATTCATAGCGTCCACATAGGCCCTGCGGGCCAGGATTTTACTGAAATGCTCGCGGGCAACCCGGGCGCGCGTGAAGACGCCCAACAATTGGTGCCCATCCCCTGCATCGACCGCGTCGCGCAAGGCGTCGAGGTCGCTGCGAAATGTATCGAGTGTGCGCAGGACAGCCTCGCGATTGGCGAGAAAGATGTCATGCCACATGACCGGGTCGCTTCCGGCGATTCTTGTGAAATCACGGAAACCGCCCGCAGCGTAACGGAAGATCTCAAGGTTTTCATTGCGTTTGGCCAGCGAATCGACCAGACCGAAGGCCAGCAGGTGCGGCAGATGACTGGTCGCAGCCAGCACTTCATCGTGACGCTCGACCTGCATGTGCTCAACGTCGGCACCCAGCTCGCGCCACAAGCGATCAACCACCGCCAGGGCAGCCGGATCGGTCTGCTCCAGCGGGGTCAGAATGACTTTATGACGGCGGAACAGTTCCGAGTTGGAGGCTTCCACCCCGCTCTGCTCGGAACCGGCAATCGGATGGCCCGGCACGAAACGCGCCGGCATGCCGCCGAACGCTTCGGTCGCCGCGCGCACCACATTGCCCTTGGCGCTGCCGACATCCGTCAGGATCGCCTGCCCCAGATCCATACTGGCCAGACGGGCCAGCACTTTTTCCATGGCCAGGATCGGTACCGCCAACTGGATCACGTCCGCGCCCTGGCAAGCCGCTGCCAGATCATCTTCGCAGCGATCCACCACGCCCAACTCGACCGCCAGCTTGCGCGATTGCGGATCGAGATCGACCCCGACCACTTCGCGGCACACGCCGCTTTCACGCAAACCTTTGGCAAACGAACCACCGATCAACCCCAGACCGACCACCACCAGGCGCCCGATCATAGGTGCAGCAGATTGCAGCGCAGTGACATCACCCACGAGCCAGAACCTTGCGCAGCGCTTCGAGGAAGCGGCTGTTTTCCGCCGGCAGACCGATGGTCACCCGCAGATGGTTCGGCATGCCGTAGTTGGCGACCGGACGCACGATCACGCCTTCGCGCAGCAGGCCCTGGAACACCGGAGCCGCCACCTGACCAAGGTCGACGCAGATAAAGTTGCCCTTGGACGGAATCCAGCTCAGGCCCAGCTCGCGGAAACCCGCTTCCAGCTGTTGCATGCCGGATTCATTGAGCTGACGGCTCTGCGCCAGATACTCCTCGTCCTTCAGCGCCGCACACGCCGCGGCCAAAGCCAGGCTGTTGACGTTGAATGGCTGACGTACGCGATTCAGCACGTCTGCCACCACGGGTGTGGACAAGCCGTAACCAACGCGCAGCGCCGCCAGACCGTAGGCCTTGGAGAACGTACGCGAGACCAGCAGGTTCGGATAAGCCGCGAGGAAATCCAGACCGTCCGGCAGATCACTGCCTTCGGCGTATTCGATGTAGGCCTCGTCCAGCACCACCAGCACATGCTCCGGCACGTCCTGCAGGAACTCGTCCAGCGCTTCGGCGCCGAACCAGGTGCCGGTCGGGTTGTTCGGGTTAGCAATGAACACGACGCGGGTGTTGGCGTCGATGGCCGCCAGCATGGCCGGCAGGTCATGCCCCCAATCCTTGGCCGGAACGACCTTCGCCTGAGCGCCGACCGCCTGGGTCGCGATCGGGTAGACCGCGAACGCGTGCTCGCTGAACACCGCATTCAGGCCCGGCGCCAGATAGGCGCGCGCCACCAGTTCGAGAATGTCGTTGGAGCCGTTGCCCAGGGTCACCTGGTTCAGCTCGACACGGCATTGCTCGGCCAGCAGGGATTTCAGGGCAAAACCGTTGCCGTCCGGATAACGGGTCAGCTCGTCCAGCGCTTCGCGGATCGCGGCCAGCGCTTTCGGGCTGGCGCCCAACGGGTTTTCGTTGCTCGCCAGCTTGACGATGCTTGCCGGATCCAGATCCAGCTCGCGCGCCAGTTCGTCCACGGGCTTGCCCGGTACGTAGGGCGAAAGTTGTTGCACGCCCGGCTGTGCCAGAGCGAGGAAGTTGCCACTCATTGCTACCACCCCTTAAAGAACTGCTTTCGGGTAGGAACCCAGCACCTTGAGTGCTACTGCTTCCTGACTGATCTTTTCCAGTACACCTTTGATCAGCGGATCACGGTGATGACCGACGAAGTCGATGAAGAACACGTAGGTCCATTTGCCGCTGCGCGACGGACGGGTTTCGATCCGGGTCAGGTCGATCCCGTTGTCATGGAACGGCACCAGCAGCTCATGGAGCGCGCCAGGCTTGTTGCTCATGGACACGATGATCGAAGTCTTGTCGTCGCCGGTCGGTGGCACTTCCTGGTTACCGATCATCAGGAAGCGCGTGGAGTTGTCCGGGCGATCTTCGATCTTCTCGGCCAGACGGGTCAGGCCATACAGCCCGGCCGCCATGTCGCCGGCGATCGCCGCCGAGTTCCACTCACCCTTGACCCGCTTGGCCGCTTCGGCGTTGCTGGACACCGCCACGCGCTCGACATTCGGGTAATGGGCGTCCAGCCATTTGCGGCACTGGGCCAGCGACTGAGCGTGGGAATAGATGCGGCTGATGCTGTCGGTCTTGGTGTTTTCACCGACCAACAGGTGGTGGTGAATGCGCAACTCGACTTCGCCGCAGATCACCATGTCATGTTCGAGGAAGCTGTCGAGGGTGTGGTTGACCGCGCCCTCGGTGGAGTTCTCCACCGGCACCACGCCAAAGTTCACCGCACCGGCCGCCACTTCACGGAACACTTCGTCGATCGCCGCCATCGGCTTGCTGATCACCGCGTGACCGAAGTGTTTCATGGCCGCCGCCTGGGTGAAGGTGCCTTCCGGACCGAGATATGCAACTTTCAGCGGGTTCTCGAGGGCCAGGCACGAAGACATGATTTCGCGGAACAAGCGCGCCATCTCTTCGTTGCCCAACGGCCCCTTGTTGCGTTCCATCACACGCTTGAGAACCTGCGCCTCACGCTCGGGACGATAGAACACTGGCTGCTCGCCTTCGGCCAGACTGGCCATCTTGACCCGGGCAACTTCTTCGGCGCAGCGCGCGCGATCGCTGATCAGCTGGAGGATCTTCTCGTCCAGGTTATCGATGCGAACGCGCAGCGCCTTGAGCTCCTGCTCGGACATCAGGAATGCTCCTTCTCGAATTCAGCCATGTAGCCAACCAGCGCTTCCACGGCGTCCAGACCCAGAGCGTTGTAGATCGAGGCACGCATGCCGCCAACCGAGCGATGGCCCTTGAGGTTGAGCAGGCCACGGGCGTCGGCGCCAGCCAGGAACGCCTTGTCCAGGCGCTCGTCAGCCAGACGGAACGGCACGTTCATCCACGAGCGGGCGTTGACGCTGATCGGGTTGGTATAGAAGTCACTGTTGTCGATGAAGCCGTACAGGCGATCTTTCTTCGCCTTATTGCGCTGCTCCATCGCGGCGACGCCACCCTGCTCCTTCAGCCACTCGAAGACGAGGCCCGAGAGGTACCAGGAATAGGTCGCCGGGGTGTTGTACATCGAGCCGTTATCGGCCGAGACCTTGTAGTCGAGCATGGTCGGGCACGAACTGCGGGCGCGGCCCAGCAGGTCTTCACGGACAATCACTACCACCAGACCGCTCGGGCCGATGTTCTTCTGCGCGCCGGCGTAGATCAGGCCGTACTGCGACACATCGATCGGACGCGAGAGGATATCGGAGGACATGTCGACCACCAGCGGAACGTCACCAGCCTCGGGAACCCAGTCGAACTGCAGGCCGCCGATGGTTTCGTTGGACGCATAGTGCAGATAGGCCGCACCCGGAGTCAGCTTCCACTCGTTCTGGCCAGGGATGGCCAGATAGTCATAAGGCTTGGCGCTGGCGGCAACATTGACGTTGCCGAAGCGACGCGCTTCCTCGATGGCTTTCTTCGACCAGATGCCGGTTTCGACATAGTCGGCAGTGCCGTTCTCGGGCAGCAGGTTCAGCGGAATCTCGGCGAACTGTTGGCTCGCACCGCCCTGCAGGAACAGCACTTTGTAATTGGAGGGGATGGACAGCAGGTCGCGCAGGTCTTGTTCGGCCTTCTCGGCGATGGCCACGTAGTCATCGCTGCGATGGCTCATTTCCATGACCGACAGACCCTTGCCGTGCCAGTCGAGCATCTCGGACTGGGCACGCAACAGGACAGCTTCAGGCAGCGCAGCGGGACCTGCGCAGAAGTTATAGGCTCGTTTGCTCACATCCACTCTCGCTATGCAATCACGGTAGCGGACAGAGCAAACACTCTGCCCTGCTACGATTTGGTTAGTCTTGCGACTCTTCTTCGTCTGCGGCGTCCGCCTGCAGGTTGTCGACCGCATCGTCCGGTTCGGCGCCGATCACGCCCTCTTCCAGTTCGACACCTTCTTCACCTTCAAGCTCTTCACCCTCGACTTCCGACGGCTCCTGGACCCGCTCCAGACCGACCAGGGTTTCATCCTTGGCCAGCTTGATCAGGGTCACGCCCTGGGTGTTACGACCCAGGCTGGAAACTTCGTCGACACGGGTACGCACCAGCGTGCCCTGGTCGGAAATCAGCATGATCTCCTCGCCATCAAGCACCTGAACCGCACCGACCAGACGGCCGTTACGCTCGTTGCTGACCATGGCGATCACGCCCTGGCCGCCACGTTTGTACTCAGGGAACTCGGTGATCGCGGTGCGTTTGCCGTAGCCACGCTCGGAAGCGGTGAGGATCTGGCTGCCTTCTTCCGGGATCAGCATCGAAATCAGCTTCTGCCCTTCCGGCAGACGCATGCCGCGCACACCGCGGGCGGTACGGCCCATGGCACGCACGTCGGATTCCTTGAAGCGGGTGACCTTGCCGCCGTCGGAGAACAGCATTACTTCACGCTCGCCATCGGTGATGGCCGCGGAGATCAGCACGTCACCTTCGTCCAGTTCCAGCGCGATCAGACCGACGCTGCGCTGACGGCTGAAGGATTCCAGCGGGGTCTTCTTCACGGTGCCGTTGGCGGTGGCCATGAAGATGTAGTGACCTTCGGTGTATTCCTCGACCGGCAGCATGGTGGTGATGTATTCACCGTCATCCAGCGGCAGCAGGTTGACCAACGGACGACCACGGGCGGCGCGGGACGCTTCAGGGATTTCGTAGGTTTTCAGCCAGTACACCTTGCCCTTGCTGGAGAACAGCAGCAGGGTGGTGTGGCTGTTGGCGACCAGCAGGTGAGCGATGTAGTCCTCATCCTTCACGCCAGTAGCCGATTTGCCTTTACCGCCACGACGCTGGGCCTGGTACGCAGCCAGCGGCTGGGTCTTGGCATAGCCACCGTGGGAGATGGTCACGACGCGCTCTTCTTCCGGGATCATGTCGCCCAGGGTCAGGTCGAGACGGGCATCGAGAATTTCGGTGCGGCGCACGTCGCCGTATTCGGCACGGATCACTTCCAGTTCTTCGCGGATCACTTCCATCAGGCGCACGGCGCTGTTGAGGATGCGGATCAGCTCGCCGATCTGGTTGAGGATCTCTTGATACTCGGCCAGCAGCTTTTCGTGCTCCAGACCGGTCAGACGGTGCAGACGCAGCTCCAGAATGGCTTGCGCCTGTTCCGGCGACAGGAAGTACTTGCCGTCGCGCAGCCCGTATTGCGGATCGAGGTTTTCCGGACGGCACGAATCGGCACCGGCACGTTCCACCATCGCCACCACAGCCGAGGATTCCCACGGCGTGCTGACCAGCGCTTCCTTGGCTTCCGACGGCGTCGGCGAAGCCTTGATCAGGGCGATCACCGGGTCGATGTTCGACAGGGCAACGGCCTGACCTTCGAGGATGTGACCGCGCTCGCGCGCCTTGCGCAGTTCGAACACGGTACGGCGGGTAACCACTTCGCGACGGTGACGGACGAAGGCTTCCAGCAGGTCCTTGAGGTTCAGGATCCGCGGACGGCCGTCGATCAGCGCAACGATGTTGATGCCGAATACCGATTGCAGCTGGGTCTGGGCGTAGAGGTTGTTGAGGATCACCTCAGGCACTTCGCCGCGACGCAGTTCGATCACGACGCGCATACCGTCCTTGTCGGACTCGTCGCGCAGTTCGGTGATGCCTTCGAGTTTCTTCTCTTTTACCAGCTCGGCGATCTTCTCGATCAGGCGTGCCTTGTTCAGCTGGTAAGGGAGTTCGGTGATGACGATCTGCTGACGGCCACCGACCTTGTCGATGTCTTCGATGATCGAACGGGCGCGCATGTAAATGCGGCCACGGCCGGTGCGGTAGGCTTCGATGATGCCGGCGCGACCGTTGATGATCGCGGCAGTCGGGAAGTCCGGACCGGGAATGTATTGCATCAGCTCATCGACGGTCAGCTCGGGGTTGTCGATGAGGGCCAGGCAACCGTCGATGACTTCACCGAGGTTGTGCGGCGGAATGTTGGTCGCCATGCCCACGGCGATACCACTGGAGCCGTTGACCAGCAGGTTCGGAACGCGGGTCGGCATGACCGCCGGGATCAGCTCGGTGCCGTCGTAGTTCGGCACCCAGTCCACGGTTTCCTTGTGCAGGTCGGCCAGCAGCTCGTGCGCCAGCTTGGTCATGCGCACTTCGGTGTATCGCATGGCCGCGGCGTTGTCGCCGTCCACCGAACCGAAGTTGCCCTGGCCGTCGACCAGCAGGTAACGCAGGGAGAAAGGCTGCGCCATGCGGACGATGGTGTCGTACACCGCGGTATCACCGTGCGGGTGATACTTACCGATCACGTCACCGACGACACGGGCAGATTTCTTGTACGGCTTGTTGAAGTCGTTGCCCAGCTCGCTCATCGCGAACAGCACGCGACGGTGCACGGGCTTCAAGCCATCGCGCGCATCCGGCAGTGCACGGCCGACGATCACGCTCATCGCGTAGTCGAGATAGGACTGTTTCAGCTCGTCTTCGATATTGACCGGGAGGATTTCTTTGGCCAGTTCGCCCATGAGAAGCCTGATTCCTTTTTCTGGTGAAACTTCGCCATATCCATAGGGGACGCACGAAGCTCGTCGATGCAGGCCGAGTGCCATGCGCCGACTTACGACAAATCGACAAGTTGACCCTGGATTTGCGCAGTGAAGACAACCCCGTGGGACTGCCTCGGAAAACGCCGGATGTTATCACAAGAGCCGCCACGCACCTATCCCCCAGATGCGCATGGAGCATAGTTAGATGACCGATGACAGGCTTAACGGGGACGAGAGAAGCTCAGAGCTTCCCTGAATGCAAATTTCGGGACGAAATTGCGGATGTTTATTGACTTTCAAGACCTCATCGCTGGCAAGTCGAGTCGTCGCACCGCAGCTCCCACAAGTTCGGCGGCGTGCACAAAACCTGTGGGAGCTGGCTTGCCAGCGATGGCGTCCGAACAGACGCCAGAGTCAATCAATGCAGGCGCTTGCGGCACATCAACTGCGCCATCTTCGCAGTGTCCGGGCGCTCGACGATGCCTTTTTCGGTGACGATCGCATCGATCAGATCCGCCGGGGTCACGTCAAACACCGGGTTGAACGCTTCGACGTCAGCCCCGACACGTTTGCCGCCAACCTCCAGCAACTCGGCGCCGTCGCGCTCCTCGATCGGGATGTCGTCACCGCTGGCCAGATTCATGTCGATGGTCGAACTCGGCGCCACCACCATGAAACGCACGCCGTGGTGCATGGCGTTGACCGCCAGTTGATAGGTGCCGATCTTGTTCGCCACGTCGCCGTTGGCGGTGATCCGATCGGCGCCGACGATCACCCAGGTCACGCCTTTGGTCTTCATGATGTGCGCAGCGGCGGAGTCGGCGTTCAGGGTCACCGGAATGCCTTCGTTGGCCAGCTCCCACGCGGTCAGCCGCGAGCCTTGCAGCCACGGCCGGGTTTCGTCGGCGTAGACACGCTCGACCATGCCCTCGATGAACGCCGCGCGAATCACCCCGAGCGCCGTCCCGAAACCGCCGGTGGCCAGGGCGCCGGTGTTGCAGTGAGTGAGAATTGCCTGAGCATTGCCCTGATGCTTGCGGATCAGGTCGACGCCGAGCTGGGCCATGGTCAGGTTGGCTTCACGATCGCTTTCATGAATCGCAATGGCTTCGGCTTCCAGCGCCGCCAGCGGATCGGCGTTTTCCTTCAAGCGGTCCAGCCGGTCGTGCATGCGGTTCAACGCCCAGAACAGGTTGACCGCTGTCGGACGGGAATCGGCCAGCAACATGAAATCCTCTTCCAGCGCCGCATACCAGTCGCCACCTTCGGCAATCCGGGCACGGGCCGCCAGCACGATGCCGTAGGCGGCACTGATGCCGATAGCCGGCGCACCGCGCACCACCATCGAACGAATTGCCTCGGCCACGCCGGCGGCGCTGGTGTAGGCGATCCAGTTTTCCTCGAACGGCAAAACGCGCTGATCCAGCAGGTGGAGCGCGCCATCACGCCAATCGATGGCCTTTACTTTCTCCGCAGCCAACAGTCGATCGCGCATCCCTCACCCCGCACTCATGAACAAAAGCCGCCGATTATAGCGATCCCCCCGCGAAGACGCTCGGGTATACTTCGCCATCCTTTACAAAAGCACTGGAACCGACCCTCGATGCCGAAACCTGCCATTGCGCTCGACTTATTATTGCTGCCGACCTGGCTGGTACCCGTCGAACCTGCAGGCGTTGTGCTCAAGGAGCATGGCCTGGGCATCCGCGACGGTCGCATCGTGTTTATCGGCCCGCGTGCCGAAGCGCTGAAGTGTAACGCCGCCGAAGTCCGCGAACTGCCGGACGTTTTGCTCAGCCCCGGCCTGATCAACGCCCACGGCCACGCCGCGATGACGCTGTTCCGTGGGCTGGCCGACGATCTGCCGCTGATGACCTGGCTGGAAAACCACATCTGGCCGGCCGAAGGCAAATGGGTCGATGAAGATTTTGTGCGTGACGGCACCGACCTGGCCATCGCCGAGCAGATAAAAGGTGGCATCACCTGTTTCTCGGACATGTACTTCTTCCCGAAGGTTGCCAGCGAGCGCGTGCACAACAGCGGAATCCGCGCGCAGATCGCGATTCCGATCCTCGACTTCCCGATTCCGGGTGCCGCCAGCGCCGATGAAGCCATTCGTCAGGGCGTCGAACTGTTCGGCGACCTGAAGCATCACGAGCGCATCAAGATCACCTTCGGCCCTCATGCACCCTACACCGTGGGCGACGAGAACCTGGAAAAAATCCGCGTGATCGCCGAAGAGCTGGACGCCTCGATACACATGCACGTCCACGAAACCGCGTTCGAAGTGCAGCAAGCGGTCGAACAGCGCGGCGAACGCCCGCTGGCCCGCCTTGGCCGACTGGGCTTGCTCGGCCCGCGCTTCCAGGCCGTGCACATGACCCAGATCAGCGATGACGACCTGGCGTTGCTGGTAGAAAGCAACACCAGCGTGATCCACTGCCCGGAGTCGAACCTGAAACTGGCCAGCGGCTTCTGCCCGGTGGAGCGCCTGTGGCAGGCCGGAGTCAACGTGGCGGTCGGCACCGATGGCGCCGCGAGCAACAATGACCTGGACCTGCTGGGTGAAACCCGCACTGCCGCTCTGTTGGCCAAAGCCGTCGCCGGCTCGGCCACCGCGCTGGACGCCCACCGGGCGCTGCGCATGGCCACGCTGAACGGCGCGCGAGCCTTGGGGATCGAAGCCGAGACCGGCTCGCTGGAGCTCGGCAAGGCGGCCGACATCGTCGCCTTCGACCTGTCCGGCCTGGCGCAACAACCGGTCTATGACCCGGTCTCGCAGCTTATATACGCCACCGGTCGCGACTGCGTGAAACACCTGTGGGTTGCCGGCAAGCAGTTGCTCGACGACCGGCGCCTGACCCGACTGGACGAACAACAGCTCGGCGAAACCGCCCGGGCCTGGGGCCGACGCATCAGCGGCCACACCGAATCGTAAACACCCCGGGGCAAACTCCGGGGCTACAGCCCTTTTCAAGTTTTAGAGGATTGAAATCATGAGCAACGTCGACCACGCCGAAATCGCCAAATTCGAAGCCCTGGCCCATCGTTGGTGGGACCGCGAGAGCGAGTTCAAACCGCTGCACGACATCAACCCGCTGCGGGTCAACTGGATTGACGAACGCGTCAATCTGGCCGGCAAGAAGGTCCTCGACGTCGGTTGCGGCGGCGGCATCCTCAGCGAAGCCATGGCCCAGCGCGGCGCGACCGTGACCGGCATCGACATGGGCGAAGCGCCACTGGCGGTCGCGCAACTGCATCAGCTGGAATCCGGCGTGAACGTCGAATACCGGCAGATCACCGCCGAAGCCCTGGCCGAAGAAATGCCCGAGCAGTTCGACGTCGTCACCTGCCTGGAAATGCTCGAGCACGTTCCGGACCCGTCCTCGGTGATCCGCGCCTGCTTCCGCATGGTCAAGCCCGGCGGCCAGGTGTTCTTCTCCACCATCAACCGCAACCCGAAGGCGTACCTGTTCGCCATCGTCGGCGCCGAATACATCATGAAGCTGCTGCCGCGCGGCACCCACGACTTCAAGAAATTCATCCGCCCGTCCGAGCTGGGCGCCTGGAGCCGCATGGCCGGCCTGACCGTCAAGGACATCATCGGCCTGACCTACAACCCGCTGACCAAGCACTACAAGCTGGCGGCGGACGTTGACGTCAACTACATGATCCAGACCCTGCGCGAGGAGTAAGCCGATGGCCATCAGAGCAGTCCTTTTCGACATGGACGGCACTCTGCTCGACACCGCGCCGGACTTCATCGCCATCTGCCAGGCGATGCGCGCGGATCGTGGCTTGCCGCCGATGAACGACAAACACATCCGCGATGAAATCTCCGGCGGCGCCAAGGCCATGGTCGCGGTGACGTTCTCGATGGATCCGGAGTCGCCGGGCTTCGAGGAGTTGCGTCTGGAGTTCCTCGAGCGTTACCTCGTCGGTTGCGCCGTACACAGCAAGCTGTTCGACGGCATGGGCGAATTGCTGGCCGACATCGAGAAAGCCCATCTGGTCTGGGGCGTGGTCACCAACAAGCCGCTGCGCTTCGCCGAGCCGATCATGCAGCAACTAGGGCTGGCCGAGCGCTCGGCCCTGCTGATCTGCCCGGATCACGTGAAGAACAGCAAGCCGGATCCCGAGATGCTGACCCTGGCCTGCAAGATGCTTGATCTGGATCCGTCGACCGTTCTGTTTATCGGCGATGATCTGCGCGATATCGAATCCGGCCGTGACGCCGGCACCAAAACCGCTGCCGTGACCTATGGCTACATCCACCCCGACGACAACCCTCGGCACTGGGGCGCGGACGTGGTGGTGGATCATCCGCTGGAGTTGCGCAAGGTGCTCGACAACGCGCTCTGCAGTTGCTGAGTGGTGCGGCAAAGCGACCATCGCTGAATTCCCGCGCATGACGCGGGAACGATCAGAAGTTAATGGATTAGAGGTTTCTTATGTTTGATTACTCCGCTCGCCCCGAATTGCTCAAGGATCGGGTCATTCTGGTCACCGGTGCCGGTCGTGGCATCGGCGCGGCTGCCGCCAAGGCCTACGCCGCCCACGGTGCAACCGTGCTGCTATTGGGCAAGACCGAAGCCAACCTGACCCAGGTCTACGACGAGATCGAAGCAGCCGGGCATCCGCAGCCGGCCGTGATCCCGTTCAACCTCGAAACCGCCCTGCCCCATCAATACGATGAGCTGGCGGCGATGATCGAGACCGAGTTCGGCCACCTCGACGGCCTGCTGCATAACGCCTCGATCATCGGCCCGCGCACGCCGATCGAGCAGTTGTCCGGTGAAAACTTCATGCGCGTCATGCAGGTCAACGTCAACGCGATGTTCATGCTGACCAGCACGCTGCTGCCGCTGCTCAAACTGTCGCAGGACGCCTCGGTGGTCTTCACCTCCAGCAGCGTCGGGCGCAAGGGCCGTGCTTACTGGGGCGCCTATGGCGTGTCGAAGTTCGCCACCGAAGGCCTGATGCAAACCCTGGCCGACGAAGTCGAAAACGTCGCCCCGGTACGCTCCAACAGCATCAACCCGGGCGCCACTCGCACCAGCATGCGCGCTCAGGCTTACCCGGGAGAAAACCCGCTGAACAACCCGACTCCAGAAGAGATCATGCCGGTCTATCTGTACCTGATGGGCCCGGACAGCACCGGTATCAATGGCCAGGCCTTCAACGCCCAGTAATGCCATACGTCGCATTTGTTGCCGTGGCGGAATACCGTCGCGGCATGCAATTGCCGCTTTGAACGCGGCAGCTTCAGTCAAATAACCACCACCCCTTCTTCCGCAAAAATCTCAAGCCATTGATCCACAACGGTTTTAATAAAATATGAACCGTATGGCACGACTTTCGCTCTACATTTCCTCAAAGCACGCCGAGTGAAGGCAGTCGGGCAAGGCCTGATTCGATAGCTGACTAATCGTCATCGGGCAGACTAAACTTACGCCAAATGTCCTACGGGACTGATGGATCAGTATGACGCGCAGCCCATAGCCGCTCTCACCCAGCCTGTAAGACAGACTTACTGCTTAGGGGCTCACGCCATATGAAATCACCCTCCCAGACCACTGCAATTGACTTCGACAATGCCAAATTGCAACGCCTGGGCTTTGGTCAGCAGCCACCTCTTCTGGCGCGACCTGCCAGCCTGGCACAATTGCGCCAGCAAATGAGCCTGCAACTGCAAACCAGCCTTGAGCCTCAACGCATCCTCGGTCTGTTTTTCCGCGAGGTTCAGCGCCTGGTGCCGCTGGACGCCTTGACCTACGTGCACAATGGCAGTGACCTGCGACTGGAGTTCGGTGCCCGCGGTCACCACTCGGCCAGCTACAGCCTCAGCCACGAAGGCGAGCACATGGGTGAGCTGGTGTTCCGCCGCAACCAGCGCTTCAGCGAACAGGAACTGGGCAATCTCGAATCGTTGCTGTCTGCGCTGCTGTATCCGATGCGCAATGCCCTGCTGTACCGCGCCGCCACGCAAAGCGCCCTGCGTGATCCGCTGACCGGTGCCGGCAACCGCATTGCCATGGAGCAGACGCTGCACCGCGAAATCGAGATGTCCCGCCGGCACCTGCAACCGCTGTCGTTGCTGATGCTGGACATCGACCACTTCAAGCAGGTCAACGACCTCCATGGTCACAGCGCCGGCGACGACGTGCTCAAAGCCGTGGCCGCATCGATCAAGGGCCAGTTGCGCAACGTCGACATGGTGTTCCGTTATGGCGGGGAAGAGTTTCTGATCCTGTTGTCCAACACCGGTCGCGACGCGGCCGCCATGGTCGGTGAGCGCCTGCGTCAGGCAGCCCAGGCCCAGGATTACTACGCCAATAACCAATTGATCGAACTGACCGTGAGCCTCGGCTGCTCGACTCTGTTGCCGGGCGAATCCGCCGACAGCCTGCTGCGCCGCGCCGACAGCGCGCTGTATGTCGCCAAGCGCGAGGGCCGCAATCGCCTGACCATGGCGGGCTGATTATTCGCCGCCAACAAAAAACGGGAGCCAAGGCTCCCGTTTTTTTATGGATGTCGCCGAAATCAGCTCTCGACCAGCGCCCGACGTTCACGCCCGACTAACACCCGCTCCGACAGTTCGAGCTGCATGCAGCGCTCGAGGAACAGGTACATGTAGTCGTAGCTCTTGCAGATGGCCTGTCGCAGCTCAGCCTGCAGGGCTTTGCTCGGATTCAACCCGGCCAGGGTGCAGATGATCTCCAGCGCTTCCCACGGGTGGGCATCATCGTACTGGGCGTGCATCTTCAGCCATTTCATGGCCCGCTTTCGATCTTCCTCAGGGAAGGCCGCGGCGTAGACACCCGTCGAACAGACCAGCGCCGACCACTCCCCGGTCGCGCCTTCGATGGCGTAGTTGGTGGCCGCGATGGCCACGATCAGTGAATCCGCCGAACTGGTGTGCCAGCACCAGTGGCTCAGGGCGTGCAATTCCGGTGGCACTTGCTGCGCCTGCAGGTCTTCCAGGCTCACCCCATGGGCCCGGCTCCAGTGCAGCCAGTAATCGGCGTGGTTGAGTTCGACGCGAATGTTGCGCATCAACCAGCGCCGCGCCATGTCTTCACCCGGATGACGGGCGAATTTGGTCTTGGTGAGGTTCTGCGCCATGTACAACGCGAATTGCTCAACGACGGGCCAGCCCCCGATCAGGTACTGGCGCATGGTTTTGGCGCTGAGCTTGTTATCACGCATGCGCAGATAAAGTTCATGTTCGACAACCCGGCGTTTGCTCTCGCTGCAATCCTGGATCAACTGTTGCGCCCAGGCGGGATAACTTGCAGCTTCCATGAGTGGTCCGGTTCGGTTGAATGTGTCGATCACTGTTCGGCTCCTTTTGATTTGTGATTGTACGGATCGGCAAGAGACTTCAACGGAACGTGCCAGGCGCCTTGAATAACAACGGCTGCGGTCTGGCGGGCCGACTTTGCAAACTGTCACAGGTAAACAACTGCGGGCGTTCGATGACATAACCCTGAGCGTAATCCACGCCGATTTCAAGCAATGCCTGCTCGATCTGCGCTGTTTCGACAAACTCGGCAATTGTCTGCTTACCCATGACATGCCCGATGTGATTGATCACTTCGACCATTGCACGGTTAATCGGGTCGTCCAGCATATCCTTTACGAAACTCCCGTCGATCTTCAGGAAGTCTACAGGCAAATGTTTCAGATAAGCGAATGAAGACATTCCGGCACAAAAGTCATCGAGTGAGAAATAACAACCCAAGCCTTTGAGTTCATTAATAAATCTGATTGCACTCCCGAGATTTGCAATGGCACTGGTTTCTGTAATTTCAAAACAAATCATTTCAGGCGGTACGCCGTAGTTATCAAACTGCTCGCGTAGAAAGTGCAAGAACGCGTCATCTCCGATAGTAATGCCTGAAAGATTAATCGCACACATTGCCAGAGGGCCTTCGCACTCTTCGTTAATACATTGAGCAATAACCTTAAATACATTCTGCACAACCCAGCGATCCAGCGACGTCATCAAACCGTAACGTTCCGCCGCGGGTATGAAACTGTCCGGCAGGATCATCCGGCCTGCCTCATCGTGCAGACGCAACAGGATTTCGATGTGCCCGCGGGTGCCACCGGCAACCGAACCCAGTGGTGCGATTTCCTGGGCGTAGAGACAGAAGCGGTTTTCCTCCAAAGCCATATGCAGGCGTTGCACCCAAGCCATCTCGCCAAAACGCAGGGACAGTTCCGAGTCGTCGGCGTGGTAGACCTGCACCCGGTTGCGGCCCTTTTCCTTGGCCATGTAGCAAGCCATGTCGGCGGCCCGCAACGAGGCCTCGAGGGTGGTCGGGTTCTGTGCGACGTGCACCAGACCAATGCTGACGGTGGTCAGGAACGGCCGCCCCTTCCAGACGAAATGCAGGTTTTGCACGGTCTGACGCAGGCTCTCGGCGATCTTCTCGGCCGCCTCCGGTGCGCAGTTCTCCAGCAGGATGCCGAACTCGTCGCCGCCCAGCCGCGCCAGCGTGTCGCCCTCACGCAAGCCCGATTGCAGCAACGCGCAGATATGGCGCAGCAACTCATCGCCTGCCGCGTGCCCGCAGGTGTCGTTGACCAGCTTGAACTGATCCAGATCGAGGAACATCAGCGCATGTCGCCCGGCCTGCCGCGTCAGGTTGTGCAGGGCCTGTTCGAGCCGGTATTCGAACTCGCGACGGTTGGCCAGGCCGGTCAGCGCATCGTGGGTGGCCTGCCACGACAGATTGGCGATGTATTGCCGCTCCTGAGTCATGTCATGCAGCACCAGCACCGTACCGCTGACCTTGCCGGCATTGCGGATCGGCGCACCGACCAGCGTCACCGACACGGTGCTGCCGTCCAGCCGCTGGATCAGCTTCGAATGCTCGCTGCCGCCGGTGAGCTGGCCACTGAGAATGTGCTCGATCAGGGTCAAGCCCTCGCTCTGGGCATTGTCATCCAGCAGGTTGAACAGCGCCGCCAAGGGCAGACCGGCAGCCTGCTCGGCCTTCCAGTGAGTCAACGCCTCGGCGGCCGGGTTCATGTAATCGATCGCCCCGCTGACGTCGGTGGTGATCACCCCGTCGCCGATCGAGTGCAGGGTCACATGGGCCCGGTCCTTTTCCAGTTGCAGCGCTTCGGCGAAGGCATGTCGCTGCTTGAGCAGTTTGCGGGTGCGCAGCAGCGCCAGCACGATCAGGCCCAGCGCAGTGGCGAGGTTGGTGAACAGCAGCAGGCGCAGGATCATCCGCGAACCTTCACCCAAGGCATCGCTGAACGCCTTGGCGGCCGGGGTCACGCCGTCATTGATCGCAAAGATCCGGTCTTTCCAGCGGCGGATATCGGCTTCGGTGGCGGCATTGGCGGTGATGCGCTGATGCATCTCCTGCGCCACGCCGTCGAGTTCCACCAGATAGGCGTCGCCCAGCGTCCAGCGGTCGATGGCGGTTTCCAGATAACTGAAGTGACGAAAGTTCAGGTACAGCCAGATCAGACTGGAAACGTCGTCCGGATGGTTACCGCCCTTGAGAATGCCCTCACGCGCCGCTTGAAGGTCGGGCGGTTGCTTGTCCAGCGCCAGGCGCAACTGGTGACCGCCCTGAGGCACGGCAATGGCGTTCTGGTACTTGAGATAAATCGCTTCGTCGCGACTGTCAGCGTACAGGTTGAGGTAATAGATCGCGTCTTTCTGGCCCTTGGACCAAAGGCTTTCACCAGCGACATAACCGCGAACGGCCGACAGGACGTAAAGACTCACGCCCCCCAACAAGGCTTGAAACAACACGACGGCGATAAATGGCCAGACGATGCCCAGCAACCGAGGCGTTCCGAGAGTCCGCTTTTGCTTCATGGAGTTCCTTGCGTGGTCACTGCCTGATTGTCCGTCTCTATCAGACCAACCCCCAAAGACTAGGAGGCGTTCGGGGTTCCGGCAAGCGGCGGATCCGCCTCAGTTCAGGACAAACGCCGGATAGACATATGTACAGCCACGGTCGCTGGCGGCATCGATCTACTGGGCACTTCAGGCATCCAACCCTCTGTAACGGGAATGCCTTCACAAGGAGTGTGATATGCCCTCGACGTTTTCAGCTTCAACCGACTTATCGACAACCGCAGAAACCAGCGCCATCGAGGCGCTTGGACTGGATACCGGCCCGGATATCGAATCCCTGATTCCCCAACCGACCGGCCGGGACCGCAAAAGGTTCAAGGCAGCCCAAGTCGCAACACCGGCTATTGCACCCGCCATGACCCTCGAACAGTACATGGCACAACGCATCAATGGACGAATGCTCGACACGGTCAAAACCTTTTTGATCGGCAAACCTTCGCTGATCCGTCATTTGAGTGGCGATATCCTGCGGCTCGCCGACACGGACGAACTGCGCGCGACCCCTTCGGTTTTCCTCCAGCGAGTACTGAATTCCCCCGAATCACTGGACCTGACAGAAAGGCTGCTGAAAAGGCTCAAATGGTTCGGTGCATCCCCCGGCGAACAGACGCCGCCGTCCGTGCGCTATCAGTTGTCATGCAAAGCCATCTGCCTGCATTTGCATGCGCCGTCTCCCGACGAGTCCCAGGAGCTCGCCGGATTCCACTGGCAAGACCCTGCTCACTGGGGCAAAAGCTACCAGACCCTGCGCCGCGATTTCGAACAGCATTTGCTGCGTACCCGACGAGTTGCCACTACCAAAGAGGCGATCCTGCTGGCCCAGATGTTTCAACATCGCCTGTCGAAAGACTTTGCCGTGCGCGATATCCCGCCCGAGCTTCGTTACAAGACGTCGATCGTGTGGGTGAACTTCATGCACGGCGTGCTGCTGGCCGAGGTGCTTGGCCTGGATCAGTCGCAACCCTTGTCTTTCCAGCAACTGGTCAGTTTGCCTCTGGAACGCAGTACTGGCGCCTCCCCCGCAGAGCTGGAAACAATTGCACGACTGCGAATAGGCCCCGCCCTTGAATGGGCGATGTGCACTGGCGTCATCCCGGCGCGAGCGGCATCCGGTCACGATCATGAAGACATCAAGCGAGCGCTGACTGCGCTGGAAGAACAAAGCGAAAACCTGAACAAGGCCGTGATGACGCTGGATTCAACCCCGCCTGACCGGATACAGATGGCTAGGGAGGTGCTGGCTGACCGGTTCAGTGGTTTTACATTCAACAAGGACGGACGCAAGTTGATGTCTGCCGATCCGAGCCATAGTCATTCAAGAGCACCACTGGACCAGAAGAATCAGCAGGGCCACGACTTTCTGGATGTCTATGCAGACGGCCAACTCGATGGCGAAAAGCGATGGATTGTCTCCATGCCCGACGGCAAAACGCGATCCACCACAGCACTCCGGCTGGATGAGCAGCGCGTCCTCTACGCCGAGCGTGAAAACTCGCGGGGTGGTTATGAACGGGTAAATGCAGATGACTACAGCTGGGCCGGCAAATCCTTGCCGGATATCAATGCGCAGTTTGAAAGCGCCTTCAACCAATATCTGGCGACGATCAGGCCGCCCTATCAGACCTTGATCGCCAGCTTGCTGACTTCACTGCCAGCGAGCGAACGTCAGGCATTGGCAATGGGTGAAATCGAGTTGTTGGGGATGCGTCGAAAATCAGTACCCAACGAACCGCCGGATCTGACCCGGGCCAGGAAGGGCTTCGTTATAAAAGTGACCCACCAGGGAAATATTGCCTACTACGAGCTGATCCCGAGTGCCGGCGTCATTCGCCTTCGACCCACCTTGAGGTTTTCAACCGTCAATGGCGTTCGGACCGAGTTTGCCTTGCACGCCACCATCCCCGGGCAAACCTATTCACCCGAGCGTGACATCAGTACTTCGTTGCTGCTCGACTGGTCGGCCCATCTCCACGGCAGGACACCTGCCGCCCGGGGGGCCTACATCGGCTACCTCGACACCGTGGGCACTATAGCCGCAGCCTCCATGGGTACCGGGACCGATGCTGCGACGCTGACATCACGACTGGACGCACTGGCCAACTACATCGCGACAAACTACCTCTACGTCGATGAAGAACACCTGCGCCAGCAAGCCCGAGGCATGACAATCTTCGACAGCCACAGGGCGAAGATCGAGAAACGGCTGGAAGTATTCGTGACGATCGTCAAAGGGTTCGTTCCTTTCTGGGGCAGCATCGAGGACCTGCTCTCCGACGATGTCAAAAGCAAAGCCCTGGGCGGGATCGGACTCCTGTTCGACCTGGCTTCGTTCCTTTGCCCGATCGGCAAATTCATCTCGGGTTCGGTGCGCCTGCTCCGCGCCGCTGCCGGCACCACTCGCATGGTCGTCAATGCAACGCTGCCGCCGTTTTCGACAGTGGCCCGCCAACTCCTCACCCGCTCACTGGCAAACCTCAACCCACTGGACGGTATTCCCTCGCTGCTCAAGGGTCTGGGAAGCGGTGCCGGAAAAGGGCTGCTCTTCATCGGCGGAGTGAGCGTTGTCGGCATCAGAAAACTGACGGGAAAGGCCGATGGCTTCCGCCTGGTCCAGAATCTGCCACAAGCCATCGATCCCGGGGACTGGAAGCCGCTGACGAACGGTGATCAGCTCGCGACGGTCAACGGTATTGATGATGTACTCCTGCGCCATACAGATTCTTCGGGACTGGAACGCTTTCATCTGGTCGACCCGATGACCTCCCTGCCCTACGGCCCGCGCCTGCGCAACAACGGCAAAAATCTCACGCAAGGTCGATCCGGCTTCAAGACATTGCCCCCGAGCGAAACCCACGTCGTTGCGCAAGTTCCAGAACACGCCCATGTTCGTGAAGTGCTTGAGGTCGATGGTCGAACCACGCTGCTGATTGATGACATCCCTTATCGACCGGACGGCAACCAACTGCGCCGCGCCGACCTGATCGATGATCAGTCGCTACTCAAAGCCCTGCCCTGCAGAGTGCGGCGCATGCCGGGGTCGGACGCCTGTAAAACGAGCTATGTCACCCGCAATCCGGCCCCCACGCCAGCCAACGGCACTTACGACACGGATAAAGGCTGGGCACCCTGGTTCGGAGACAGCATTTACACCCCGGCCACAGCGGGTCGAGCGATGCTGCTCGAGTTCCTGAAAAAGAAAAGCAGACACCCGGCGGTGATAGCGTTTCAAAAAGGGATTTACGGGAGGATCAAAGTGGATATCCCCTTCGGCACCCGGAATCAGTTCGACACCTTCGAGGCCGGCGCCATCATCGTCCCCGCTATCGACGACTCAAGGCACTATGTGTTCACCCGACTGGACGCCGGATCCTTCTACATCGCCGAACTGCCCAAAGGTCAGAGCCTCACCACTCCGTTGACGCTGCGCAAGACCAATACCCTGCCTGCCAATCTGAAGGGTGAGCTGATGACGGTGTACACCGGGTCTCTCAATGCCAACAACATGGCGAGAATCTACGGTATTCCAGCCGTAGAACGCGCCCTCGAAACCATGGAGAAAATTGCCATTCGCATTGGTGGTCATGCGAACCCGCCCGACACGCTCAAACTGCTTAAAGTCGACACCAGCCCCGGTGAAGCGGTTTTGTTCGATCATTCCACACGCATGATCGTCAACCGGCTGCCGGACGGTGCAGCATCCTGGTCACGTAGCAGGGATGCTTCAGACAGCTTTCGCCAACGAACCGCCGATATCTTCGATACGCTGTTTTGCGAGAAAACCATCAATATCCAACAAAGCGCCGACCTGAAAATCAATCGGACAATGGACAAGTTGCAGGCGCTGCTCCCGTCTCGTTTACAGGGACAGAATCCGAGAAACATCGCCTACGCCGACATCCTGACTTCGACAGACAAGCGCGAGGTGTATGTCAGCGTTTCCGGAGCGCAAGGACTGACCGGGGAACTGCCTTTGTTCAAGCCTCCATTCGCGCCGGACAAAGTGATCATCGGCGACACCACCTACTTCAATATCGACTTCGACCAGACCTTCAACAGAACCTCACTGGAAGTCTCGAGCAAAGGGCAATTGGTGGCGATTCCCCATACGATAAAGGACATCGACACCTACACGCCTGCGCTGACCCGTCGGCCGACCTCTCTGGACAGCGAGGCCAAACTGATCAGTGTGCTTCGCAAGAAATACCCCGAAAACCACATGATCGCTTCGGTCGACGTGGCTACAACCATGCCTCCATGCACCAGTTGTTCAGTGATCGTCAAAGAGTTTGGCTACGACGGCACGGCCAACGCACTGGAGGTGCTATGGAAATGATCTACAACCTCTGCAAATGCCCATAAAGCTTGGCGTACAACCCGCCATCGGCAATCAGTTGCTGGTGGTCGCCGTCTTCGGCCACTTGCCCGCCGTCGAACACCAGCACCCGATCCGCCTGCTTCACCGCTGACAGGCGGTGGGCGATGATCAGCGTGGTGCGGCCATGGAGAAAGCGCGCCATGGCCTGGTGCAGGTTGTATTCGGTGGCGGCGTCGAGGGCTGACGTCGCTTCGTCGAGGATCACCACTTTGGGTTCGGCGAGGATCATCCGCGCGATGGCCAGACGCTGGCGCTGACCGCCGGACAGACGCACGCCGGCGCGGCCGACGATGCTGTCCAGCCCGTCCGGCAAGGCGCGGATGGTGGGTTCGAGCTGGGCGATTTCCAGTGCCTGCCAGCAGGCTTCATCGCTGCGGGTGCGGCCCATGGTCAGGTTGGCGCGTACGGTGTCGTTGAACAGCGCCGGATGTTGCAACACCACAGCCACGTTTTCCCGAACCGTCTCCAGGCCGATTTCCTGCTGGGTCGATCCACCGAAACGGATCGTCCCGGCCAGCGGTGTGTACAGGCCCAGCAGCAATTGAACGAGGGTACTTTTGCCGCCGCCACTGGCGCCGACAATCGCCACTTTCTCGCCCGGCGCGATGGACAGGTTCAACTGATCCAGCACCAGTTCGTCGCCGTAACCGAAGCTCAGACCCTGCACCTGAATCCCGACCGTATCGCGGCCCTTGAACGGGTCGACGCCGCCGGGGTATTGCGGCTCGTCGGCGCGGGCCAGCAGTTCGTTGATCCGCGACAGCGCACCGCCCGCCGCGTAATAGGCGTACTGCAGGTTCAGCAGTTGTTCGACCGGGCCGATCATGAACCACAGGTAGCTGAACACCGCGAGCATCTGGCCGATCGACAGGTCGGAGAACAACACCGTCAACATGGCCGCCGCGCGGAAAATATCGATGCCGAACTGGAACAGCAGACCACTGGCGCGGTTCGACGCATCGGTCTTCCACTGCGAGTTAACCGCGTAGTTGCGCACTTCCTGCGCACGCAGACCCAACCGTCCGAGGAAGAAGCCCTGCCGGTTGCCGGCGCGCACTTCCTGGATCGCATCGAGGGTTTCGCTCAGCGCCTGGGTGAAGCGCGAGGTGCTGTCGTTCTCCAGTTTCTTCAGGTGCTTGACCCGTTTGCCCAACTGCACGGTGGCGTAGATCACCAGCGGGTTGAACAGCAGGATCAGCAGCGCCAGCTTCCAGTGCATCCACATCAGGATGCTGGCGGTACCGACCAGCGTCAGCATCGCCACCAGGAAACGGCTGAGGGTTTCGCCGACAAACTTGTCGAGGGTATCGAGATCGGTGACCAGGTGCGTGGTGACCGTGCCGCTACCGAGGCTTTCGTATTCGCCGAGGGAGATCCGTTTGAGTCGTTCAATCAAACGCACGCGAATGCGATAAACGATGTCCTTGGCCAGCCGCGCAAACAACCGCGCCTGCAACACGCCAAAACACAGGGCGCTGCAACGCAAGGTCAGCGTCACCACCAGCATCAGGCCGATGTAGCCCGCCGCCTGCTGCCACATCGAAGGCAGCACGTGGTTCATGACTTTCAGCGCGGCATCGCCGTGGCCGAGCAGGACTTCGTCCACCAGCAACGGCAACAGCAACGGAATCGGCACGCTGCACAGCGTCGCCAGTACGGCCACGCCGTTGGCGATCCACAGGGATTTTTTGTGATGAAGTGCCAGTCGCCGGACTTCAGCCCAGCTCAGCCGGTCGACACGCTTGACGGCTGGCGTGTCATCGGCCGGGTCAGACACAGGCCGCGCGCTCCAGCCATCGACCGAGCAACGGCGACAGTTCACTGAGCGGCTGGTAGCCGTTGGTCAGCAACGCCAGTTGGCCGTTGCGCTCGGCGAGCAGGGTCGGGAATCCGGCGATGCCCAGATCCTGCACCCAACTGAAATCGGCCTGGGTCGCCTTGTGCTGATCGGCATGATCGAACAGGGCAGCAAATTCGATGCGCGGGACGCCGGCCTGCTCTGCCAGCTCCACCAGAACGCTGGCCTGGGTGACATCGCGACCTTCGGCGTAGAAAGCGTGCTGGATCAACCCGACCAGTTTCCACGCGCAATCCGGTGCCAGGCTGCGCGCGGTGACGATGGCCCGGCAGGCAGGTTCGGTGTCGTAGACAAAGCCGTCCGGCAACGCGCCTTCCAGCTTGAACGGCTGGCCGGTGGCCTCGGTGACCGCCTGCCAGTGTTCGAGAATGTAGCGCCGGGTGGTGGGTTCAAGTGCTGCACCGCTGCCGGTGCGCAACCCGCCGACCACCAGGTGCAGTTCCACCCCGGCTGCCTGCGCCTGCTCCACCAATGCCTTGGCGACCGGGGCAAATCCCCAGCACCACGAACACATCGGATCCATCACATAGAGCAGGCGTGCAGACATGATTAAGCCTCGGTGGATGCTTGCTTATAGTTGTAGCCGATCGGGTGCGGCATGTTGCGCGCTTTTGCCAGTTCGATCTGTTTCTGGCGGTCGATCGCACTGCGGCGAGTCTTCTCGCTCAGGGTGTCCCAGCAGTGCGGGCAGCTGATGCCGGCCACGTAATGCTCGGAGGCGCGATCTTCAACGCTGACCGGGGTGCGGCAGGCATGGCACTGATCGTAGTCGCCTTCGCTCAGGTCATGGCGCACGGTCACGCGGTTGTCGAAGACGAAGCAGTCGCCCTGCCATTTGGTTTCTTCCTGCGGCACCTCTTCGAGGTACTTCAGGATACCGCCCTTAAGGTGGTAAACCTCTTCGAAGCCTTCGCCAAGCATGTAGCTCGAAGCTTTTTCGCAGCGAATGCCGCCGGTGCAGAACATCGCGACCTTCTTGTGCACGGCCGGATCGAAGTGTTCTTTGATGTAGTCGGGGAATTCGCGAAAACTGGTGGTTTTCGGATCGATGGCGCCTTCGAAAGTGCCGATCGAGACTTCGTAATCGTTGCGGGTGTCGATCAGCAGCACTTCCGGGTCGCTGATCAGCGCGTTCCAGTCCCGCGGTTCGACGTAGGTGCCGACCTTCTTGTTCGGGTCGACGCCTTCGACGCCCAGGGTCACGATCTCTTTCTTGAGCTTGACCTTGGTGCGATAGAACGGCTGCTCGTCGCAGTACGATTCCTTGTGATCGATATCGACCATGCGCGGATCGTTGCGCAGCCAGGCCAGCAGGCCGTCGATGCCTTCGCGGCTGCCGGAAACCGTGCCGTTGATGCCTTCTTCGGCGATCAGCAGGGTGCCTTTGATGCCGTTGTCGACCATCGCTTGCAGCAGAGGCTCGCGCAGGTTGACGTAATCTTCGAGGGTGACGAACTTGTACAGTGCCGCCACGACAATCGGTTGTGTCATGGGTATTTCTCCAGGTGGCTACCCTCGTAAAGGGTGAACCGGATGCGAAAAAAAACGCGCCGGGTGAGCGGCGCGTTGCGGATTCTAGCAAAAAACCTCAGTTCATTGCTGCAAGGCTCAATGCTTGCTGCCGCCGGCACAGGTCGGCGACGCCGGAGCGACGCCTGTCTCTGCCCATTCCTGCGGGGTGTAGGTGTGCAGCGCCAACGCATGGAACTCGCCCATCAGCTCGCCGAGCGTGCCGTAGACTTTCTGGTGGCGCTTGACCCGGTTCAGGCCTTCGAACTGCGCACTGACCACCACTGCCTTGAAGTGGGTCTGCAACCCGCGACTGTGCATGTGGCTTTCGTCCAGCACCTGCAGATGCTCAGGCTGAAGCAGCGCCAGCGTCGATTCGATGCGTTGTTGCATGGTCATCACGAACTCCGCTTACTTCTTCTTGGCCGGCGCTGCGCCTTTCGGTGCCAGCTCGTTGGTCATGTCGTCCAGCAACTTGTTGACCACCGGTACGGCGCTTTCCAGTTTGGCCTGGGTCATCTGGGCCGATTGCTGGGTCAGCTGCGGCATTTTTTCCAGGACTTTCTTGCCCAGTGGCGACTGGTAGAACGCGACCAGGTCTTTGAGCTCGGATTCGCTGAAGTTGCTGGTGTAGAGCTTGACCATGTCCGGTTTCAGCTTGTTCCAGCCAATGGCCTGATCCAGAGCGGCGTTGGCCTTGGCCTGGTAGGTATCCAGAACGGCTTTCTTGGATTCCGGCGCCTTGGTCTGTTCAAAACGCTGGGCGAACATTTGCTGAACCTGCATGTACACCGGAGTGCCCAGCTTGTCAGCGTGCGCCAGGGTCAGGAAAGCTTCGGCACTGGCGTTGTGGCTGGCGGTATCGGCAAGCACCTGGCCGCTGGCGCAAACCAGGGCAACCGCGGTGCAGATGGCACGAAGACGAGTCATCGAGTTTCCTTTTCAGCTAGGCGAGGTAAAACCCCAAGGGCGACCATTCTGCGCCTGAATAACGCTGCGGCTCAACCCCCGGGCCTTGCCGCGCTTGATTGGCGGGGATTTGCCGGTCAACAATCGGCCGCAGGGAACCACCCGGGCCGGCACCGGCCTAAACTGCGCAAACAGACCAACAGGAGTGTGCACGATGAGCCGTATCGAAACCGACAGCCTGGGCCAGATCGAGGTCCCGGACGACGCTTACTGGGGCGCTCAGACGCAACGCTCGCTGATCAACTTCGCCATCGGCCAGGAACGCATGCCCTTGCCGGTACTGCACGCCCTGGCCCTGATCAAGAAAGCCGCGGCCCGGGTCAACGACCGCAACGGCGATCTGCCTGCCGACATCGCCCGCCTGATCGAACAGGCCGCCGACGAAGTGCTCGACGGCCAGCATGACGACCAGTTCCCGCTGGTGGTCTGGCAGACCGGCAGCGGCACCCAAAGCAACATGAACGCCAACGAAGTGATTGCCGGCCGTGCCAACGAACTGGCCGGCAACCCGCGCGGCGGCAAGACGCCGGTGCACCCCAACGATCACGTCAACCGCTCGCAGAGCTCCAACGACTGCTTCCCCACCGCCATGAGCATCGCCACTGCGCAAGCGGTGCAGACCCAACTGTTGCCGGCGATCGCCGAGCTGTCGGGCGGCCTGGCCGAACTGTCGGCGCGACACATGAAACTGGTGAAAACCGGTCGCACCCACATGATGGACGCCACGCCGATCACCTTCGGCCAGGAGATTTCCGGTTTCATAGCGCAGCTGGATTACGCCGAACGGGCGATTCGCGCGGCGTTGCCGGCAGTCTGCGAGCTGGCGCAGGGCGGCACCGCGGTCGGCACCGGGCTCAACTCGCCGCACGGTTTCGGCGAAGCGATTGCCGCTGAACTGGCGGCGTTGTCCGGTCTGCCATTCGTCACCGCACCGAACAAGTTCGCCGCCCTCGCCGGCCATGAGCCACTGACTACGCTGTCCGGTGCCCTGAAAACCCTCGCCGTGGCGCTGATGAAAATCGCCAACGACCTGCGCCTGCTGGGTTCCGGTCCGCGTGCCGGTTTTGCCGAAGTGCGCCTGCCGGCCAACGAACCGGGCAGTTCGATCATGCCCGGCAAGGTCAACCCGACCCAGTGCGAGGCGTTGTCGATGCTCGCCTGTCAGGTGCTGGGCAACGATGTGGCGATCGGCATCGCCGCCAGTCAGGGTCACCTGCAACTGAACGTGTTCAAACCGGTGATCATCCACAACCTGCTGCAATCGATCCGCCTGCTGGCCGATGGCTGCAGCAATTTCCAGCAGCATTGCATCGCCGGGCTTGAGCCGGACGCCGAAGTCATGGCGAAACATCTGGAACGCGGCCTGATGCTGGTAACGGCGCTGAACCCGCACATCGGCTACGACAAGTCGGCGGAAATCGCCAAGAAGGCCTACAGCGAAGGCAAGACTCTGCGTGAAGCGGCGCTGGAGCTGGGTTATCTGACCGATGAAGAGTTCGATGCCTGGGTGCGGCCGGAGAACATGATCGAGGCCGGGGCCAAGGGCTGAGTCATCCCGATCCTTCCCGTGCCCGGCACGGGAAGGTCATCCGACCAACAGTTTCGCCCGCCGGGCCTTGAGCCCGGCAATCAGCGAAGGCCCGAGCGCCACCAGCGCCGAACCCAGCACCACCAGCACCGCCCCGCCATACCCCAGCAGATTGATCTGCTCGGCATGCACATACTCCGGCCACACCCCCGCCGCCACTGCCACCGCACCGAACGTCACCAACGGCGTGATCGCCAGCGTCGCGCTGACCCGCGAAGCTTCCCAATGCGCCAGCGCCTCGGCAAATGCGCCGTAGGCGATCAGGGTGTTCATGCAGCACGCCAGCAGCAGCCAACCCTGCAACGGGTTCAGCGACAGCGCTTCGAGCGGATGCACCCAAGGTGTCAGCAACAGGGCGCAGAACAGGTAGATCACCATCATCACCTGCAGCGAATTCCATACTGTCAGCAGTTGCTTCTGCCCCAGTGCGTAAAAGGTCCAGACCGTCGACGCCAGCAGCACCAACAACACACCGGCGGTGTAGTCAGACAAAGAGGTGAGCAATTCCGCCAGACGCTGATTGAAGAACAGCGTAAACCCGATCAACAGCACCGCCAGGCCAATGCCCTGACCGATACTGAAGCGTTCCTTGAACACGAACAGACTGGCGATCAGCAACATGATCGGCCCCATCTGCACCACGAGTTGCGCAGTGCCGGGGCTGAGCAGGTTCAAGCCCATCAGGTACAGCACGTAGTTACCCACCAGCCCGAGCACCGCCATCAGCACCAGCCAGCCGCCCTTCGGCCCGAGCACTTTGCGACTCGGCAACCTTTTGGTCGCCGCCAGATAAAGGAACAGACAGCCGCCGGACACCAGCAGGCGAAACCAGGTCACCGTGACCGGGTCCATCACCACCAGCACCTGCTTGAGCTTGATCGGCAGGATTCCCCACAGAAACGCCGTCAACAACGCCAGGAACATGCCGTACACCCAACGACCCGATGAAACGTGCATGAGAACCCCAAGCGCCAGAGACAGGAGCGCTCATTCTAGGCGCACAGTCCCTGCCCGACACAGGGACAGTTGCGCTCCAGCCGCAAATGAAACTGTGCAGGTCGCAGCAGAAAATTGACGATGGGCCGTTGATCGGCCGGCCGGGCAAGGTAAGTGGTTCAGGCATAAGCTTCTTGGATCCAGCCCGGGACATCACTCACCAAGGAGACCCCGTCATGTTAGGCATGCGCGCCCAGGACACCGCCCCCGCCACGCACTTTCGCAGCGACCGCGTGTGCCGGGTCAACGGCGAACTGTATTTCAGCACCCGGGAAAACACCCTCGAAGGGCCGTTCGACAGCCACGAGAAAGCCGAGCAGGAAATCCGCGCGTACATCGCGCGGATGCAGTTGATGGATTCTGGCAGGTCGAACTAGCGTACGGCCTCAAACAACCCGGTCGCGCCCATCCCGCCGCCCACGCACATGGTCACGATCCCGTAACGCAGATTGCGCCGCTGCAACTCGCGCACCAGATGCCCGACCTGCCGTGATCCGGTCATGCCGAACGGGTGGCCGATGGAAATCGAGCCGCCGTTGACGTTGTACTTCTCGTTGTCGATTTCCAGCCTGTCACGGGCGTACAGGCACTGCGAGGCGAACGCTTCGTTCAATTCCCACAGATCGATATCCGCCACCTGCAAGCCTTTGGCCTTGAGCAGCTTCGGCACCGAGAACACCGGGCCGATGCCCATTTCATCCGGCTCGCAACCGGCCACGGTGAACCCACGGAAAAACGCCTTAGGCTTGAGCCCCAGTTGCAGGGCCTTTTCCAGGCTCATCACCAGCGTCATCGAGGCGCCGTCGGACAACTGCGACGAGTTGCCGGCAGTCACCGAACCGTCCTCGGCGAACACCGGTTTCAACCCGGCGAGGCTTTCATAGGTGGTGTCCGGGCGATTGCAGTCGTCGCGATCGACGAGGCCGTCGAGGATCTGCACCACCCCACTGTTCTTGTCTTCAACACGGTACTTCACCGCCATCGGCACGATTTCATCGTTGAACAGGCCGGCAGCCTGCGCCTGGGCGGTACGGATCTGACTTTGCAGCGAGTAGCGATCCTGCGCCTCGCGACTGACGCCATAACGGCGCGCCACCACTTCGGCGGTCTGGCCCATGGTGTAGTAGATGCCCGGCGTCTGTTGCTTGAGCAGCGGGTTGATCAGGTGATCGGTGTTGACACTTTTCAGCGTCAGGCTGATCGACTCGACGCCGCCGGCGACGATGATGTCGCTGCAACCCGACGCGATCTGGTTGGCGGCAATCGCAATCGCCTGCAAGCCTGAGGAACAAAAACGGTTGAGGGTCATGCCCGCGGTGCCGGTGCCCAATTGCGAGAGCACCGCCACGTTGCGGCCAATGTTGTAGCCCTGGGCGCCTTCGTTGGAACCGGCGCCGACGATGCAATCCTCGACGCTGGCCGGGTCGATGTCGTTGCGCGAGAGCAACGCATTGACGCAATGGGCCGCCATGTCATCGGGACGGGTCTGGTTGAACTTGCCGCGAAAGGACTTGGCCAGGCCGGTCCGTACGCTGTCGACGATCACCACTTCACGCATGGCATACCTCATTGTTGCAGTCGGTTGAGAGTGGACCGAGCATAAGTCCACCCAATCGCCGACCGCGACAATCATTCACCTCGCGTATGCGGGCCCATCGGTTCAGTCCTTGTGCTTCTTGGCTCGCTTGTCGGACTTCTCGAACGCTTCTTCCAGCGCCCGGTTGATCGTGCGCAGCACCTTGACCCGGGCCCAGCGCTTGTCGTTGGCCTCGACCAGGGTCCACGGCGCAATTTCGGTGCTGGTGCGGTCGACCATGTCGCCCACGGCGGCGCGATAGGCGTCCCACTTGTCGCGGTTGCGCCAGTCGTCTTCGGTGATCTTGAAGCGCTTGAACGGGATTTCTTCGCGCTCCTGGAAGCGTTCCATCTGCGTGTCCTTGTCGATGGCCAGCCAGAACTTGACCACGATCACCCCGGCGTCGGCCAGTTGCTCTTCGAAATCATTGATTTCGCCATAGGCACGCATCCAGTCGGCGGTACTGCAAAAGCCTTCGACCCGCTCCACCAGCACCCGGCCGTACCACGAGCGATCAAATACGGTGAATTTGCCCCGCGCCGGAATGTGCCGCCAGAACCGCCACAGATACGGCTGCGCCCGCTCCTCTTCGGTGGGCGCGGCAATCGGCACGATGTTGTACTGACGCGGATCGAGCGCCGCCGCGACCCGGCGAATCGAACCGCCCTTGCCCGCCGCATCGTTGCCTTCGAACACCGCCACCAGCGCGTGACGACGCATGCGTTTGTCACGCATCAGCCCCGACAGTCGCGCCTGCTCGGTGATCAGTTGTTCTTCGTAGTCTTTTTTGTCCAGACGCTGGGTCAGGTCGAGGCTGTCGAGCAGGTTCAACTGATCGACGGAAGTCCCCAACGGTGCAGCGTTGACCTCATGGGGATGCACATCGGGACGCTTCAAGGCGTTTTGCAGCCCTTCGAGCAGAATCTTGCCGACCGTCAGGCTGCGGTAGTACGGGTCGACACCCTCGATGACATGCCATGGCGCGTAATCGCGACTGGTACGGCGCAACACGCGCTCGCCGTATTTGACGAACTTGTCGTAGGTCTGCGATTGCTGCCAGTCCAGCGGGCTGATGCGCCAACTGTGCAGCGGGTCATCGGCCAGGGCCTTGAGCCGCGCCTTCATCTGTTTCTTGGACAGGTGGAACCAGAACTTGAAGATCAGCGCGCCTTCATCGCAGAACATCTTTTCCATGCGCTCGGCGCCGGCAATCGCCTGATCCAGACGTGGATCCTTGAACAAGCCGTGGACCCGGCCCTGCAGCATCTGGCTGTACCAGTTGCCGAAGAAAATCCCCATCCGCCCCTTGGCCGGCAGCATCCGCCAGTAACGCCAGGCCGGTGGCCGCGCCAGCTCTTCGTCGGTCTGCTGGTCGAAGGTGCGCACTTCGATCAGGCGCGGATCCATCCATTCGTTGAGCAGCTTCACCGTCTCGCCCTTGCCGGCGCCTTCGATGCCGTTGATCAAAATGATCACCGGGAAACGCTTCTGCTGCTGCAACTCGAACTGGGCTTCGAGCAAGGCTTCACGCAGGGCGGGCACGGCGGCTTCGTAGGTGTCTTTGTCGATGGCGTGACCGATTTCAGCGGATTCGAACATAGGGACGGCTCCTTCCAGGATTCAGCAAGACTAGCGGATTGGGCTCTGGCGCGGCACAGAAATTCCCGCCGGCGGCGGATTGTCCTTGAGTGATCGTCAGCAAGGCTTGCCATGGATCAAGCGCCGCGTGCGTGATCGGCTAGAATGGCCGCCTTGTCGTTGCCGAGCCTGCCATGAAACCTGTAATGCCCCACGCCCAACTCGACTGGGATGACCAGGGACGCCCGCGTTCGCGAGTGTTCGACGATGTGTATTTTTCCGACCAGTCGGGGCTCGATGAAACCCGCTACGTGTTCCTTGAACAGAACCGTCTGGCCGAGCGTTTTGCCGCGCTGTCGGCGGGTGGGCGACTGGTGATCGGTGAAACCGGCTTCGGTACCGGGCTGAATTTTCTCTGCGCCTGGCAGTTGTTCGAACAGCAGGCGGTGGCCGGTGCGCGGCTGCATTTTGTCAGCGTCGAAAAGTTTCCGTTGAGCCCTGCCGACCTGCAACGGGCGCTGGCGTTGTGGCCTGACCTGAAGCCATTCTCCGATCAGTTGCTCAAGCATTACGTGGCAATTCATCAAGGTTTCCAGCGCATTGTTCTGGATAACGGTCGTGTGACCCTGACGCTGTTGATTGGCGATGCACTGGAGCAGTTGCCGCAACTGGATGGCCAGATCGACGCGTGGTTTCTCGACGGTTTCGCCCCGGCGAAAAACCCGGAAATGTGGACCGCCGAACTGTTCGCCGAACTGGCGCGATTGGCGGCGCCGGGCTCGACCATCAGCACGTTTACCAGCACCGGTTGGGTGCGGCGCTTGCTCAACGCCGCCGGCTTCAAGATGAAACGCACGCCGGGCATCGGCCACAAATGGGAAATCCTGCGCGGCGAATTTCTCGGCTGGCCCGAGGGTGTTGCGCCACCTGCGGCGGCAAAACCGTGGTTCGCCCGCCCAACAGCGTTGACAGGTGACCGTCGAGCCCTGGTGATCGGCGCCGGTCTGGCCGGTTGTGCCACGGCAGCCAGCCTTGCAGCACGGGGCTGGCAGGTCAATCTGCTGGAACGGCATGACGCGGTGGCCCAGGAAGCTTCGGGTAACCCGCAAGGCGTTCTGTATCTGAAACTGTCCGCCCACGGCACCGCACTGTCGCAGTTGATTGTCAGCGGTTTCGGCTACACCCGTCGCCTGCTGGAAACCCTGCAACGCGGTACCGACTGGGATGACTGCGGCGTGCTGCAACTGGCGTTCAATGAAAAGGAACGCGAGCGTCAGGCGCAACTGGCGGCGGCGTTTCCCGAAGACCTTCTGCAATGGCTCGATCAACCCGACGCTCAGGCCCGCGCCGGGATCGGTCTGGCCCATGGCGGTTTGTATTATCCCGAAGGCGGCTGGGTGCATCCGCCCGCATTGTGTCAGGCGCAAGCCGCACAACCGGGCGTCACGCTGCTCACCCATCAGGAAGCCATTGAGCTGCGCAAGCTTGACGGTCAGTGGCAGGCATTCGACGGTGAACGACTGATCGCAACAGCCCCCGTCGTGGTGCTGGCCGGTGCTGCCGAAATCAAGCGTTTTGCCCAGAGCGCCGACCTGCCCCTCAAGCGCATTCGCGGGCAGATCACTTGCTTGGCGCAGACCACACAAAGTCAGGCACTGAGCACGGTGGTCTGCGCCGAAGGTTACGTAGCACCGGCACGCTTGGGCGAACACACCCTCGGCGCCAGCTTCGATTTCAATAACGACGACCTGACCCCGACCACCGCCGAACACCTGGGCAATCTGGCGATGCTCGAAGAGATCTCCACGGATCTGGTGGCGCGCCTGCACATCGGCGAACCCGACGCCGACAGCCTTCAGGGTCGCGCAGCGTTCCGTTGCACCAGCCCCGACTACCTGCCGATTGTCGGCCCGCTCTCCGATCGCGAGGCCTTCACCGCGGCCTATCGCGCCTTGAGCAAGGATGCCCGGCAAGTGCCGGACACTCCGTGCCCGTGGCTGGACGGTCTGTACGTCAACAGTGGCCACGGCTCACGCGGGTTGATCACTGCACCACTGTCTGGCGAATTGCTGGCGGCGTGGCTGGACAAGGAACCGCTGCCGCTGCCAAGAGCGGTGGCCGAAGCGTGTCATCCCAACCGTTTTGCCTTGCGTGAACTGATTCGCGGGAAGGCCTGAGGGACGCCGGCCTGCACTCTGCAGGTTCGGCAAATCCCGTGATGACTGACCGCTGTTCGAGCAGCCCTACCCAAGCAGCACAACACCCTCCAACTCCTCCCTTCTGCGCCTCGCTCCCTTGCCTGCCATCGGTCGGCACATCGCGCCTTATAACTCATTGTTCTAAAACTCCGGCGTCCGCGCCGGGGTCAGTCTCTGAGTACCCACCCTTTTTGGCGGGTCCCGATTGCCCCTCCCCAACGGAAAAACCGGTAAGGACTTTATGTGCGGATTAGCTGGCGAGTTACGTTTTGATCAACAACCTGCAAACCTTGCAGCCATTGAGCGAATCACCCATCACCTGGCCCCTCGCGGCCCCGACGCGTGGGGCTTCCATGCCCAGGGGCCGATTGCCCTGGGCCATCGACGCCTGAAAATCATGGACCTGTCGGACGGCTCGGCGCAGCCGATGATCGACAGCCAACTGGGCCTGTCCCTGGCCTTCAACGGCGCGATCTACAACTTCCCGGAACTGCGTGCAGAACTCGAAGCGCTCGGTTATGCGTTCTACTCCGGCGGCGACACTGAGGTGCTGCTCAAGGGTTACCACGCTTGGGGCGAAGCGCTGCTGCCGAAACTCAACGGCATGTTCGCCTTCGCCATCTGGGAGCGCGATGCCCAGCGCCTGTTCATCGCCCGCGACCGTCTCGGTGTGAAGCCGCTGTACCTGTCGCGCACCGGCCAGCGCCTGCGTTTTGCCTCGGCTCTGCCGGCGCTGCTCAAGGGCGGTGACATCAACCCGATCCTCGACCCGGTGGCGCTCAATCATTACCTGAATTTCCACGCCGTGGTGCCTGCGCCGCGCACCTTGCTGGCCGGCATCGAAAAGCTGCCGCCAGCGAGCTGGATGCGCATTGAAGCGGACGGCAGCACCGAGCAGAAAACCTGGTGGACCCTGCCCTACGGCCCACACGACGACGAGAAAAACCTGACCCTGGAAGACTGGCGCGACCGCGTGCTCGACAGCACCCGCGAAGCCGTGGCAATCCGCCAACGGGCGGCAGTGGATGTCGGCGTGCTGCTTTCCGGCGGCGTCGATTCGAGCATGCTCGTCGGCCTGCTGCGCGAAGTCGGCGTAGAGAACCTTTCGACCTTTTCCATCGGTTTCCAGGATGCCGGTGGCGAACGCGGTGACGAGTTTCAGTATTCCGATCTGATCGCCAAGCACTACGGCACTCAGCACCATCAATTGCGCATCGACGAAAGGGAAATTATCGAACAACTGCCCGCTGCGTTCCGCGCCATGAGCGAGCCGATGGTGAGCCACGACTGCATCGCCTTCTATCTGCTGTCCCGCGAAGTGGCCAAGCACTGCAAGGTTGTACAGAGCGGCCAGGGCGCCGACGAGTTGTTCGCCGGTTATCACTGGTACCCGCAAGTCGACGGCGCGGCCGATCCGTATGCGGCCTATCGCGAAGCGTTTTTCGACCGCAGCTACGACGATTACGCCGCCACGGTGCAGCCGAAATGGCTGACCGCCAATGACGCTGCCGGTGACTTCGTGAAGGAACATTTCGCACAGCCGGGCGCCGATGCGGCGGTCGACAAGGCCCTGCGCCTGGACAGCACGGTGATGCTGGTGGACGACCCGGTCAAACGCGTCGACAACATGACCATGGCCTGGGGACTGGAAGCGCGTACGCCGTTTCTCGACTATCGACTGGTGGAATTGTCGGCCCGTGTTCCGGGCAAATTCAAACTGCCGGACGGCGGCAAGCAAGTGTTGAAAGAAGCCGCGCGACTGGTCATCCCGAGCGAAGTGATCGACCGCAAGAAAGGTTACTTCCCGGTGCCCGGCCTCAAACACTTGCAGGGCGATACCCTCAACTGGGTGCGCGAACTGCTGCTCGATCCGAGTCAGGATCGCGGCCTGTTCAACCCCGCCATGCTCGACAAACTGCTGACCGATCCACAAGGCCAGTTGACCCCGTTGCGCGGCTCCAAGCTGTGGCAACTGGCGGCTTTGAACCTGTGGCTCAGCGAACAAGGAATCTGATCGATGAAACCTCACGCCACGGCTTACAGCCAACGGCTACTACGCGGTCAGACACCGTCCTACGAACGCTTGCAGGCGCGTCTGGCCGAGGACGGCAGCGAGCCGGCCGCCGAGCCGATTGCGGTGCATTGCGGCTGGGGCCGGTTGCTGATCGGCCACACTTTTCCCGATCCGGCCAGCCTTGCCCGGGAACTGCTCAACGAACAACCGGGCGAACGCGACATTGCCTTGTACGTCGCGGCGCCGCAGCAGATTCTCGGCCTTGAGCCGACCCAACTGTTTCTCGACCCGTCCGACACCCTGCGCTTGTGGTTCAGCGATTATCGTCAGGCGACCAGGGTGTTTCGCGGCTTCCGTATTCGTCGCGCGCAAAGTGACGCGGACTGGCAGGCGATCAATCAGCTGTATCAGGCGCGCGGCATGTTGCCGATCGATGCCACCCTGCTCACCCCGCACCATCAGGGCGGCCCGGTGTACTGGCTGGCGGAAGACGACGACAGCGGCGCGGTGATCGGCAGCGTCATGGGCCTCAATCACCAGAAGGCCTACAACGACCCGGAAAACGGCAGCAGCCTGTGGTGCCTGGCGGTCGACCCGCAGTGCTCGCGTCCCGGTGTCGGTGAAGTATTGGTGCGCCATCTGATCGAGCATTTCATGAGTCGCGGTCTGAGCTACCTCGATCTGTCGGTGCTGCATGACAACCGGCAGGCGAAAAATCTCTACGCCAAACTCGGTTTTCGCAACCTGCCGACGTTCGCCATCAAGCGCAAGAACGGCATCAACCAGCCGCTGTTCCTCGGTCCGGGGCCGGAGGCGCAGTTCAACCCTTACGCGCGAATCATCGTCGAGGAAGCCCATCGACGCGGCATCGATGTGCAGGTGGATGACGCCGACTCCGGACTGTTCACCCTCAGTCATGGTGGGCGCCGGGTGCGTTGCCGTGAATCCCTGAGCGACCTGACCAGCGCCATCAGCATGAACCTGTGCCAGGACAAAAGCCTGACCCACAAAGTATTGAAAGCCGCCGGACTGAATGTGCCGTCGCAGCAGTTGGCGGGAAATGCGGACGACAATCTGGCGTTTCTCGATGAGCACCAGCGAGTGGTGGTCAAACCGCTGGATGGCGAACAGGGCCGAGGCGTGGCGGTGGATCTGCAGACCATCGAGGACGTGCAGAAGGCCATCGAAGCGGCCAGGCAGTTCGACACTCGCGTGCTGCTGGAAAGCTTTCACGAAGGCTTCGACCTGCGGATTCTGGTGATCGGTTTCGAGGTGGTTGCAGCGGCGATCCGCAGGCCGGCGGAAGTGGTCGGCGACGGTCATCATTCCATCGGCGCGTTGATTGAAGCGCAGAGCCGACGCAGACAAGCAGCCACCAGCGGCGAAAGCAAAATCCCGCTGGACCACGAAACCCAGCGAACCCTGCATGCGGCCGGTTACGACTACAGCAGCATCCTGCCGGCCGGTGAGCATCTGTTCGTGCGGCGCACGGCGAACCTGCATACCGGCGGCACGCTGGAAGACGTCACGGCGATTCTGCACCCGACCCTGGCCGAGGCTGCCGTGCGCGCGGCTCGGGCGCTGGAGATCCCGATGGTCGGCCTCGACCTGATGGTGCCGGCGGCGGATCAACCGACGTACGTGTTCATCGAAGCCAACGAACGGGCAGGGCTCGCCAACCATGAGCCGCAGCCGACGGCGGAGCGGTTTGTCGATCTGCTGTTTCCGCACAGTCAGCCGGCCGTTTGATCTCTCTTCAGCGTCATTCCCGCGTTCAACGCGCGAATGACGCCCCGCAACAGGAGTCTCCATGACCACCCAAATTCCCGAACCGGATCTGAACTACCTGCAGAAAGTCCTGCTGGAAATGCTCGCCATCCCGAGCCCGACCGGGTTCACCGACACCATCGTGCGCTACGTCGCCGAGCGTCTGGAAGAACTCGGCATTCCCTTCGAGATGACCCGTCGCGGCACGATCCGCGCCACCCTTAAAGGCAAGAAAAACAGCCCCGACCGTGCGGTCTCGGCGCACCTGGACACCATCGGCGCCGCCGTGCGCGCGGTGAAGGACAACGGGCGTCTGACCCTGGCGCCGGTGGGTTGCTGGTCGAGCCGGTTCGCCGAGGGCAGTCGCGTCAGCCTGTTCACCGACAACGGCGTGATTCGCGGCAGCGTGTTGCCGTTGATGGCGTCCGGGCATGCCTTCAATACGGCCGTGGATGAGATGCCGATCAGCTGGGATCACGTCGAGCTGCGTCTGGACGCCTACTGCGCGACCCGCGCCGATTGCGATTCGCTGGGCATCAGCGTCGGCGATGTGGTGGCCTTTGACCCACTGCCGGAGTTCACCGAAAGCGGTCACATCAGCGCCCGACATCTGGACGACAAAGCCGGTGTCGCCGCGCTGCTGGCAGCACTGAAAGCCATCGTCGACAGCGGTCAGGAACTGATGATCGACTGTCATCCGCTGTTCACCATCACCGAGGAAACCGGCAGCGGCGCAGCAGCAGCGTTGCCGTGGGACGTCAGCGAATTCGTCGGCATCGACATCGCCCCGGTCGCGCCGGGCCAACACTCCAGCGAACACGCGGTGAGCGTGGCGATGCAGGATTCCGGCGGGCCGTACGACTATCACCTGTCGCGGCACCTGTTGCGTCTGGCCGGCGAGCACGAACTGCCGGTGCGCCGCGACCTGTTCCGCTATTACTTCAGCGACGCCCATTCGGCGGTCACTGCCGGTCACGACATCCGCACCGCCCTGCTCGCCTTCGGCTGCGACGCAACCCACGGCTACGAACGCACACACATCGACAGCCTGGCGGCGCTCAGTCGCCTGCTGGGGGCGTACATTTTGAGTCCACCGGTGTTCGCCAGCGATGCGCAACCGGCCACCGGGTCACTGGATCGCTTCAGTCACCAAATCGAGCACGAAACGCAGATGGAGAGCGACACCCGTGTGCCGTCGGTGGACAGCCTGGTGGGGCAACGCTCGGACGGTTGAGTCTGGCCCTCGGCGATCATTCGCCGTAGCATCCCGACATTGATTTAGCCGAGGTGCCCATGCTGATTCCCCACGACGCGCTCGAAGTCGACACCCTCACCCGCCTGATCGAGGATTTCGTCACCCGCGACGGTACCGACAACGGTGACGACACGCCGCTGGAAACCCGCGTATTGCGGGTTCGCCAGGCGCTGACCAAAGGCCAGGCGTTGATTGTTTTCGATCCGGAAAGCGAGCAATGCCAGTTGATGCTCAAGCACGACGTGCCCAAGCACCTGTTCGACTGAAAACGGTCAGCGGCCCTTGCCGCTGGCCTGTTTGCGCTGGATCCGTTCGTAGACCTCGGCGCGATGCACGCCGATCTGCTCCGGCGCTTCGACGCCGAACCGCACGCTGGAGCCGTTGACCGCCAGAACGCGCAGAGTGATGTTGTCGCCGATGGAAATCAGTTCACCGACAACACGGCTGAGTACAAGCATGGGGGTTGTCCTTCAAGGTTTGCGAGCCTCGAAGATGCGCGGGTTTCGACCGCCCTACAATGCACGCCGGGCAATTCAGTCATTCCCTACGCATCAGGTCGCGCAAGCCTTCAGACGTTTCCTTCAGGGCTGAAAGATTCAGCTCGCGGAAAACCGTGGCCCGAACAGGATCACACTCGCCCCGATCACACACAAAGCCACACCGATCCAGTCCGAACCCAGCGGCCGGATACGTTCGACCACCGCCAGCCAGCCAATCGAAGCAATGATGTAGATGCCGCCATACGCGGCGTAGGCGCGACCGGCGTAAGTCGCTTCGACGCGCGTCAACAGCAGCGCGAACAGGGTCAGGCTGATCAGCGCCGGGATCACCCACAAGGCGCTCTTGCCCTGGCGCAGCCACATCCAGAACGCGAAACAGCCGGCGATTTCGAACAGCGCGGCGAGGAAGAACCACAGGTAGTTGAGCATGCAAGACATCTCGTCAGGGTGACTGTTGCGGCCACCCTAACGATGCGGCGAACCCCGGGCAAGTTCAGCCGTTGTTCTGTTTGGCCTTGGCGCGCATCTTTTCGGCCATCGCGGTCATTTCGTTGTACAGCAGCTGCGGATTCTTCTGTTTGAGCGCCCAGGCCATACGCCCTTGTTCGTGAGGCAGGATCATGAACTCGCCGGCCGCGACTTGCTTGTAGATGTAGTCGGCAATATCGCTGGCGGTGATGGGCGAACTTTCCAGCAACTTGCCGACCTGGGCTTTCATCGCCGGCGTCGGGCCACGGAAGGAATCCAGCAGATTGGTCTGGAAGAATGACGGGCAGACCACATGAACCCCGACTTCCTGTTGGGCCAGTTCGATCAACAGACTTTCCGACAGCGCCACTACCCCGGCCTTCGCCACGTTGTAGTTGCTCATCGCCGGCCCCTGCATCAGCGCGGCCATCGAGGCGATGTTGATGATCTTGCCCTTGCTCAGTTCCAGCAGCGGCAGGAACGCCTTGCAGCCCTTGACCACGCCCATCAGGTTGATCGCGATCTGCCAGTCCCAGTCCTCCAGCGACAGTTCGCTGAAGAAACCGCCCGAGGCCACACCGGCGTTGTTGACGATGATGTCGATGCCGCCAAGTTTCACTTCGCAGGCCTGGGCGAACGCCGTTAGCTGGCTGTAATCGCGCACGTCGCAGCGCTGGATGAAGCCGTCGCCGCCAGCCTCGCGAACCAGTTTCAGGGTCTCTTGCAAACCGGGTTCGCTGACGTCGGACAAGGCCAGTTGCCAGCCTTCACGCGCCCAGCGCAGCGCGATTTCGCGACCCAGGCCTGAGCCCGCGCCAGTGATCATCATGCGATTTTGCATAGCAGACAGCCTTGTTGTTCCGGGGAAGATGCGCGGAGTGTAGCGAAGGATCCGCAGCGACCCACGCTCCATCAGATTGCTGAATGGCGAGGGCAAACCGCAACAACAAACGAAATAAGCAGGCGAGCCAAATACCTTAAAAAAACATTGAATTTTCTTTCATGTGCACCAGTCGGAATTAACAAGCCGGCTGGATTTAATTCAACTTCCAGCCGCCCTTGAACACCAAGACTTAACAGACACTATCAACAAGGAAATAGACATGGGCACAATTTTAATCATTATCCTGATCCTGTTGCTGATCGGTGGTCTGCCGGTCTTCCCGCACTCCAGAAGTTGGGGTTATGGCCCATCGGGCATTATCGGCGTAGTGCTGGTAGTCCTGTTGGTGCTGTTGTTACTCGGTCGGATATGACTGTTTGACCGACAAAAAAAGAGGCCCTTCAAGGGCCTCTTTTTTATGGTGCCGACTGATCAGTCCGGCTTGCCGTTAATCACACCGGCGGTGTTGTCCATCAGGCTCTTGGTCGCCGTTTGCAGGAACGCTTCGAGCTTGAGTTTCAGCTCGGCTGTGCGCGGAGCATCCGGTACCACTTCAGCGTGCGGGTTGGCACCCAGCTCGTACTGATAGATCTTCGGTGCCATTTCCTTCTCTTTCGGCAGCACCAGGATCTGGTCGGCGGTGACGATGGCGGTGGTCTGCTCGCTGCCCGACGGCTTGATCACACCGAAACCGGTGTCACCCTGCGGCAGGTTCAGCAGATCGCGGCCCCAGCACTGATGGCGCACTTCGCCACCGAGGCGACCCATGATGGTCGGCACGATGTCGATCTGAGTGCCCACGGTGTGGTCACGGGTACCGAATTTTTCCTGGATGCCCGGTGCGATCATCAGCATCGGCACGTTGAAGCGGCCCAGGTCCATTTCGGTGATCTGACGCTCGTTGCCGAAGCCGTGGTCGCCGACGATGACGAACAGGGTTTCCTTGAAGTACGGCTCCTTGCGGGCTTTCTCGAAGAACTGGCCCAGCGCCCAGTCCGCGTAACGCATGGCGGTCAAGTGCTCGTTGAGCGTGCCACGATCCGTCACGCGCTCGACCGGCAGCGGCGTCGGCAAGGCGTACGGCGTGTGGTTGGACAGGGTCTGCAGCAGCGCGTAGAACGGCTTGCCGTTTTCCCGTGCCTTGAGCTCCACCAGACCGCGGTCGAACATGTCCTGGTCGGACACGCCCCAAGTCGGATCGGAGAACACCGGGTTCACGAAGTCGTTGCGGCCGACGAAGTTGGTCATGCCCTGGTTGCTGAAGAAACCGGACTGGTTATCCCAGGCAAAATCACCGTTGTAGACGTAGACATCGTCATAGTCACGAGCGCTGAGCAACTGCGGCAGGCCGGACAGCTTGTGGCTGCCTTCCGGGGTCTGCATCAGGTATTCGAAACCCGGCAGGTTCGGGAAACATGCCATGGTGGCGAACATGCCCTGGTGGGTGTGGGTGCCGTTGGAGAAGAAACGGTCGAACAGCAGGCCTTCCTTCGACAGCTTGTCGAGGTACGGCGTGATGTTGCCCGGCGCGCCCAGAGCACCGACCGAGTGACCGGCCATGCTTTCCATGAGGATCACGACGACGTTCTTGATCGGCAGGGTCTTGTCGGCAGGCGGCGTGTATTCACGACGCACGGCGGCGATATCGGCATCCACCAGTTTGTCGTCCGGCATCACCAGCATCTCGCGGACCACTTTCTGCGCCTGATCCTGCGGCAGCGTGGCTTTCCAGATGTTGTCGCGATCCTCGCCCATCCGGTCCTTGGCCGCCGCGATCAGCGACAGCGTGCCGTTGAGGCCGAGCTGGTTGGCGAAGTTCGATTCGGTGGTATACACGTCCCCCCAACGCAGCGGCGGGCCTTGACGCAGGGTGCCACGAGCGGCCACCACACAGACCAGCAGACATACTACGAAGACAACCAGACGCGCATACCATGGCGCCACTTGACGGGTGCCGACGTTGCCACCGCTGAACGGGCCACGCGGACGGGTCAGACGGTCGGCACCCTTGAACGCCAGGGTCAGGATCAGCGTGCCCACGGCCCAGGCCAGCAGATAACGCACCACCGGGAAACCGTACCAGAGCATGCTCATCACGGTTTTCGGGTCTTCCTTCACGTACTGGAACACCAGGCCGTTGAGGCGCTGGTGGAACTCGCGATAGAAGTCCATCTCCATCAGACCGAGGAACAGTGCAATGCTCGAAGCAACGGTCAGCCACAGACGGAAGAAACCGCGGGCCGCCATGGCCCGGGCACTGAACAGCGCCAGCACCAGCGGAATGCACAGGTACACCACCAGACGCACATCGAAGCGCAGGCCGTTGGCGAAGGCTTCGAGGAAGGTCGAGGCCGGGGTGTCGAGGATCATCTCGCGGTTGTAGACCAGCAGCGCGAGGCGCAGCACGGAAAACATCACCATCATGACCAGCGCGCACAGGAGCGTGTAGGCCAGATGCGATTTGACGGTCGGTTGCAGCAGGCGACTGGAAGATCGCTGCTGACTCAGGGCGTCCGGGTTTGCCATGTCGTTTTAGGACCCATTGGAAGTTGAAGTTGCAAAAATTCAGCTGCGCCCTGCCCTCTGTTGGCCATTCCAGGCCCCGGGGCTTGCGCGGAGCGCAAATGTTGCACGATCACCGGCGGCATTGCCATTGATTAGTGCCCGTTGCCGGACGCTTTCATTCAAGGCACGGCGCACCGGGACAGGTGCAGACAGCGCGGGCGAATTGTCTTGGAGACTTTGTGAAAATTTCGTCCAACGCATATCTGGAAACACAATAAACCCGGAAAACAAAACGCCCCGAGTTCTTCGGGGCGTTTACAGATGAACGCGACAGTTACTTCTCGGCGCGTTCTTTCAAGGCTTTGAGGGTGTTGAACGGTGCATCGACCACAAACTTGTTGGCGATCATCGACGGCACGCTGCCGCCCGGCTCGGTGTGAACCTGATAGGTCACTTCAACCTGGTCGCCTTTTGGTACGAACTTCCAGAAGCCTTTGACTTGAGCAACCCGCACAAAGCCCTTTTCTTCAGGCAGGTACTTCGGCACGCCTTCCAGATTACGGGTAAGGCTGCCATCGGCGCCTTCAACAGTGGTGACATGCAGAATCGAATCGCGCGGAGTCACCGGCCATGGCGTGTTGAACTGAGTGTAGGTCCAGCTCTGGTCGCCTTCGTGCTTGAGCAGTTTCTGGGTCTTGCATTCGTGAATCCAGGCGCAGGCACCGGAAACGTCTTCCTGCAAGGCGCGCAGTTTGGCGATGGTGGTCTTCATCACGGTCACGCCCTGATAAGACTTGTAGTCCGAACCCGGCACTTCGCTCAGGGAGACCTTGATGCCGTCCTCATTCTTGGCGACTTTCCAGTCTTCAGCCTGGGCGGCCGAGGTGGCCAGCACGGCCGTCAAACCACACAACACAGCGATACGATGCAGCGAACCCATAGTCTTATTCCTTATTGTTGAAGTTCCGTTCGTTTGACACATCACGCCGCCGTCATCTGCTCCCACCAGCCGAGCAGTCTGATCGCGTCGTCCTGGCTGCTGCCGCAGACTTCGGGATCGGCCTTGAATCCTGAACAGACCGCTGGACGTTCCGGTCGGCCGAAAATGTTGCACAGGTTATCGACCGACAACTGAACGCAGCGTTCACCGGCAGGTTTGCCATCGGGCATGCCTGGAATCGGCGAACTGATGGAAGGGGCAATGCAGCAGGCGCCACAGCCTTCACGGCATTTCATGACGACGCATTCCTCGCAGCGGGCAATGTGTTAAAGGGACGCGGAACAGGGTAACCGCTTAAACGGCTGTTTTAAATTGCCTGAACCGGCGTTTTTACGCAGAAACGAAAGTGACTGACCAGTCTCCGACAAAGCGTCTGGTCTGCGGGTCACCAATGGGGACGATTTATTGCTTGAACTCGAAATCCAGCGCCGCGCCTTCGACTTCCCGACGCTCCTCATTGCGCAGTTGCAGCTGCATTTCGTTGCTGAGCAGACGGCCGTTGAGCTGAAACCCGTTGTTCTTGTCACCGAACATTTGCGGCAGAATCGGTTCGCGTTTGGGCAGCGTCACGGAGCCAGGTGGTTTCAATTCCTGAACCATATCTTTGGGCAGGCTCAAATCGAGTTTCGCGGACGGCAACGGCGTCTTGGCCACTTCTTTTGCCGACTTCGACTTGGAAGCGACCGGTGCGCGCTTCTTGGCTGGAGCAGCCTTTTTCTGCGGTGTTTTTTTCGCTGGAACGGTTTTCTTGGCCGTGACCGGTTTTTTCGCGGTAGCGGTGGCCGGCGTCTTTTCCTGCGCCGCAGCCGCCAAAGCGCCGGGCACATGCCCCATCAACAGCAAGCAGAACACGACCCAGGCGGCAGAAAATTTCGCTTTCATGAACCCAACGAAGCTAACGGCAGATAGCCATATGCTCGCCTGTTGGACGTCACATGACAAGCGCCCTCAATGTTTCAAAACCCGCCGGCCATCTCCTGGCAGAGCTGGGTCGCCAGCATCCCGAGGGTCATCAGCGCCCGTTCCGCCTCGCGATTCCACGGGATGCCGCAGTTCAACCGGATGCAGTGGTTGAACTGTTCGGTGTTGCTGAAGATCAGGCCTGGCGCAATGCTGATGCCCTGTTGCAGCGCTCGCACGTGCAATTCCTGGGTGTTGACCCGCCCTGGCAGACTGACCCATAGAATGAATCCACCGGTCGGCCGGGTCATCTGAGTGCCTTCCGGAAAATACTGCTGAACCGCCAGCTGGAATGCGCTGAGATTTTTTCGGTATTCCTGGCGGATGTACCTTAAATGCCGGTCATAGCCGCCGTTTTCCAGGTACGCCGCGATGGCCATTTGCGTGACGCTGCACGCCGAATGGGTGCTGAAAGTCTGCAAGCGCTGGATTTCCTGCTGGTACTTGCCGGCGATCATCCAGCCGATGCGCACACCGGGCGATAATGTCTTGGAAAAACTCGAGCAGTAGATCACCCGATCGAGCCGGTCGTAGGCTTTGAGTGATTTTGTGCGACCCTGTTCGAACATCAACTCGCCATAGATGTCGTCTTCGACGATCTGGATATCGAAGTCCGAGGCCAGTCTCAGCAATTGCTTCTGCCGTTCTTCCGGCATGGTGCCGCCGAGTGGATTGCTCAGACGGGTGGTCAGCACCAGCGCCTTGATCGACCATTGGTTGGCCGCCAGTTGCAGGGCTTCGAGGCTCATGCCGGTGGCAGGATCGCTGGGAATCTCGATGACTTTCAGGCCCAGCAGGTCAGCCAGTTGCAGCAACCCGTAATACGTCGGTGATTCGGCGGCGATCAGGTCACCGGGGCGAGTCAGCACCCGCAACGACATCTGCAAGGCGTCGACGCAACCGTGGGTGATCACCACTTCCGAAGGGTCGACGACAACGCCTGCATCACGCATGCGAATCGCCACCTGGCGGCGCAGCGGCTCGAAACCCGGGCTGAACATGTAGCTGAACGCCCGAGGGCTGTGAAAGCGGGTGACCTTGGCCAGCTGCTGATGCAAGGCGCGCACCGGCAGGTAATCGACACTCGGCACCGCCGCACCCAGCGGGAACACGCCTTCACGACGGGATTCGACCAGCACTTGCTGAATGATGCTGCTGCGGGTGACCAGGCCTGGCCGTTCGACCCGGGCAATGTCCGGCGTGGGCGCCGTCAGTGCGGGAGTCTGGTGCACGTAGTAACCGGACTGCGGCCGCGCGCGGATCAGGCCCTGATCCTCGAGATTGGCGTAAGCCTGCAACACCGTGGCATGGCTGACGTTGAGCTGCGAACTCATCTTGCGCACCGAAGGCACGCGCTCGCCCGGTTGATAGACGCCACGGCGGATATCTTCGGCCAGCTGTTGAGCAATACGTTGGTAGAGCAAGAGATTGGTCATGACGCAGCACTCGATTTCACGGGCGTTTTATTCTTGTGTGAAACAATACCGGAACAGTTTGGAAGTGTACTGGGACAGTTGCCATATTAGTCAACCATACAGTGCTGTGTCGGTTAAATCTGTACTGCTTTGTGAGGTAATCGACAGACGTAAAAAAGCCCGGTGCTGCCTGACAGCCCGGGCTTTCCAGTAACGCCACCCTCAGCGGGTGGCGCCGAGCTGGCCTTTTTCGTCGGAGAACACGATTTCCACCCGACGGTTCTGCGCACGCCCACGCTCGGAAGCGTTTGCGTCCACCGGGTATTCGTCGCCGTAGCCTTCGACCTGAATGCGTTTTTCGTCGATGCCCAGATCCGTCAGCACGTCCGCTACCGACTGCGCGCGATCGCGGGACAGCTTGAGATTTTCCTGCTTGCCGCCGGTGCTATCGGTGTAGCCCTCGATGCGCACGACGCGTTTCGGGTTGAGTTGCAGAAATTGCACGATCTTCAGCACCACGCGGTTGGCCGAATTTTTCAGTTCGGCTTCGCCGGTATCGAACAGCACGTCACCCAGGGTCATTACCAGGCCACGGTCGGTCTGGGTGGTGGCCAGCGCAACGATCTGCTCTTCCAGCCATTTGCCCTGCTGTTGCACGCTCAGCAGTTTCGACTCGCGCAGGGCCAGTTGCAGGCGCTGGCGTTCAAGTTCCAGTTTCGCTGCGCGTTCTTCGTTGAGCACCTGATTGGTGTGCTCACGGGCGATTTCGCTGTAGCGCTGACTCAGGTAGGCGTAATGCACCACGTCCGAGCCGCTGCCCCAGTACGTCGACAGACGATCGGCACGGGCCAGGGACTCACCGGCGCGAATCACGTCTTTCGGCGCGATACGCAGCACGTTGGAATCTTCCTTGACCTTCTGGAAGTCGGTGCTGGCCTGCTGCAATGCGGATTCACTGTGCTGACCGGCGCAGCCGTACAGGCTGGCGCAACCGGTGAGGATCAGAGCGCCGAGGGTTTTGGACTTCAGGCTCATTGGGCATCCCCCAGTTGCTTGCGCAGTCGGACGATGCGGGTGTTGAGCACATTCACTTGCTCTTCGCTCTTCTGGGTCAACACTTTGGCTTCCGCCAGACGGGCGTCGAGTTCGGCCTGTTCGAGGCGCATCCGCGCATTCTTGTACGATTCGCCGGCCATGCTGCCCTTGGCCCGGTTGAACTTGTCTTCTGCCAGTTTCATTTCCGGCACGTCTTCAGCGGTGGCGCCCACGGCTTTGGCTTGCTCAAGGGCCTGCTCGGTCAGGCGCATTTGTTCGTTGGGTGCCGGATCGCTGGCGCAACCGGCCAGGGCCAGAACGGCCATGGCCGCGAAAAGAAGTCGATTACTCACTAAGAATCCCTACTGTTTTGGGGCGCTGACAGGTGGTTGCGGCGGCTGTTGCTGCTGCGCCTTCCAGCGCTCGATGTTGCGTTGCAGCGCGGCTTCCGTCAGGCCGGACGCGGGCAATTCTGTCATCTTTTTGGCCAGCTGTCCGCGCAACCACGGATCGTTGCAGGCCGAGTTGTGCGAAACCGCGAGGAACAGACCGGGGCGGTCGATGGGTTGTTCAAAAGCCAGCAGATCATTGGCCATGCCCAGTGCCTGCGCGGCTGCCATGCCCGAGTAGCGACCGGCGAGTACATATTCCACCTCGCCCAGCAGAAGTTTCTGAAACGCCTGGGTCAGGTTTGCCGTACGGGTCAGGGTCAATTGCTGCTCGGCGAAAGTGCCGAATGCCGGGGTCATTCGAGACTTTTCCGACAAGCCTCCTTGATGGTCCTGGAGATCCTTCGCTTCGCTGTAGACCAGAGTCGACCCCTTGCGGGTCCAAACTAGATAGTCGTTTTCCAGCAACGGCGGGTGAATGTAGTCGAGGTTTTCCAGCTCGTTGAAGGTCAGCGGCGCGTCAGCCAGCATGTCCATGCGCCCGCTGCGCACCTCGTCGAGGGCCTGGGAACGCTTGCCGGCGTACAGCAGATCGACTTTGATCCCCAGCTCTTTCGCCACCTGTTGCAACAGGTCAGCACTGGCACCGATCAGTTGTTTGGGGTTCTGCGGATCCTGCCAGAGATACGGCGGTGCATCCGGGCTGCCGGTGACGACCAGCCGCTCGCACTTGCCCGCCGCCAACGACAGGCCCGGCAACAATGCCAGCCCCAGTAACCACGAGCAGTCCAACCGACGATGCAGATCCATGGCGAAACGCTCCCACTCAAATCCGAGACAAAAAAAAGCCCGACCAAAAGGTCGGGCTCTTTATAAGTGAAGCGGCCGGATTAGACCAGCTTCTCCAACTCAGGTACGGCTTCGAACAGATCCGCCACCAGGCCGTAATCGGCCACCTGGAAGATCGGCGCTTCTTCGTCCTTGTTGATCGCAACGATCACTTTGGAGTCTTTCATACCGGCCAGGTGTTGGATCGCGCCAGAGATACCGACGGCGATGTACAGCTGTGGCGCAACGATCTTGCCGGTCTGACCGACCTGCATGTCGTTCGGTACGAAACCTGCGTCGACCGCGGCGCGGGAAGCACCAACGGCAGCGCCCAGCTTGTCGGCCAGAGCGTACAGGTGTTTGAAGTTGTCGCCGTTCTGCATGCCGCGCCCGCCGGAAACGACGATCTTGGCAGCGGTCAGTTCAGGACGATCGGACTTGGCCAGCTCTTCGCTGACGAAGCTGGAAGTGCCGGCGTTGTGAGCAGCAGCAACGGATTCAACCGAAGCGGAACCGCCTTCAGCGGCAACCGGATCGAAACCGGTGGCACGCACGGTGATCACTTTGATCGCTGCGGTCGATTGCACGGTAGCGATGGCGTTACCGGCGTAGATCGGACGCTTGAAGGTGTCAGCGCTTTCTACCGAGATGATCTCGGAGATCTGGTCAACGTCCAGCTGGGCGGCAACGCGCGGCAGGATGTTTTTGCCGTTGGAAGTAGCGGCAGCCAGGATGTGGCTGTAGCCAGCGCCCAGTTCGGCTACCAGCGGAGCAACGTTTTCCGGCAGCTGATGCGCGTAGGCAGCATTGTCAGCGTTCAGGACTTTGCTCACACCCGCGATTTTCGCGGCGGCTTCAGCCACGGCGCCAGCGCCCTGGCCTGCAACCAGAACGTGAATGTCGCCGCCGATTTTGGCAGCGGCAGCCACGGTGTTCAGGGTGGCCGGAGCCAGCACCTTGTTGTCGTGTTCGGCGATTACCAAGATAGTCATGATCAGATTACCTTCGCTTCGTTTTTCAGTTTCTCGACCAGTTCAGCCACCGACTTGACCTTGATGCCCGCGCTGCGTGCAGCCGGCGCTTCGACTTTCAGGGTCTTGTTGGTGGAGGCGGTGGAAACGCCCAAAGCGTCCGGAGTCAGCACTTCGAGAGGCTTCTTCTTGGCTTTCATGATGTTTGGAAGGGACGCGTAGCGCGGCTCGTTCAAACGCAGGTCGGTGGTGACGATCGCTGGCAGTTTCAGGGAAACGGTCTGCGCGCCGCCGTCGATTTCGCGGGTCACGGCAACGCTGTCGCCGGAAACTTCGACTTTCGAGGCAAAAGTGCCCTGACCGTAGCCGCTCAGTGCAGCGAGCATCTGGCCGGTCTGGTTGTTGTCGCTGTCGATGGCCTGTTTGCCCAGGATCACCAGCTGAGGCTGTTCCTTGTCGACCACGGCCTTGAGCAGCTTGGCCACGGCCAGGGAAGTCAGGTCTTCAGCGGATTCGACGAGGATGGCGCGGTCGGCACCCAGAGCCAGTGCGGTACGCAGCTGTTCCTGAGCGGTGGACGGGCCGATGGAGACGACGACGATTTCAGTCGCAACGCCTTTTTCTTTCAGGCGTACGGCTTCTTCCACTGCGATTTCGCAGAACGGGTTCATCGACATCTTGACGTTGGCGAGGTCTACGCCGGAATTGTCCGCCTTGACGCGAACCTTGACGTTGTAATCCACAACGCGTTTGACAGCTACAAGAACCTTCATGGATTCCTCGTTACTCTCCGGTGAAAAGAAAGTCGCCTAGGCGAACCTGGCGGTTGATGCTCATCGGGCACAAGGGCACCTCTAAAAACGCCGGCTGAGCGGGATGACCGTTCGTCAGTCGTGACCGACGAGTCATGCCGCTTCGCGGTGTGTAAACTGCGCGCCGAACCTGCGCTGCGCATCACCGGTTACCGCCTACGCCCTGTCTTTAGAGGTGCTCTTGAAACCACCATTCAGCCTACGGCGAGCGCAAAACCGCCCGTATCTTGACCGGAACGCCCATTCTGGTCAATACGCCAAAATGCCCTGTCATAAGCCGCGCTTCTTTGATTTCTCTGGGCTGGAGCCGATTCAAACAAACGTTTGTATTGGACGCTAAGAGTGGTGTAGATATAATGCGCCGCCTAGAGAGAAAGGTGGTTTGCCCATTATTACCCTTGACGTTAACGTAAAGGCAATAACGGATACGACACCGAACCTCCAAATTAGAAAAAAAACTGTTGAGCCTTGAGTAGGAGATAGCCTGTGGAACGCGAATACATGGAATTCGACGTGGTCATCGTCGGTGCCGGCCCCGCTGGCCTGTCCGCCGCCTGCCGTCTGAAGCAGAAGGCCGCCGAAGCCGGTAAGGAAATCAGCGTCTGCGTGGTCGAAAAAGGCTCCGAAGTCGGCGCGCACATCCTGTCCGGTGCCGTATTCGAACCACGGGCCCTGAACGAACTGTTCCCGGACTGGAAAGAACTCGGCGCTCCGCTGAACACGCAAGTCACCCGCGATGACATCTTCGTGCTGAAAAACGCCGAAAGCGCGCAAAAAATTCCTGACTTCTTTGTGCCCAAGACCATGCACAACGAAGGCAACTACATTATCTCCCTCGGCAACCTGTGCCGCTGGCTCGCTCAGCAGGCCGAGAACCTGGGCGTGGAAATCTACCCGGGCTTCGCCGCTCAGGAAGCGCTGATCGATGAAAACGGCGTGGTGCGCGGAATCATTACCGGCGACCTCGGCGTCGACCGCGAAGGCCATCCGAAAGAAGGCCTGTACACCCCGGGCATGGAACTGCGTGGCAAGTACACGCTGTTCGCCGAAGGCTGCCGTGGCCACATCGGCAAGCAACTGATCAAGCGTTACAACCTCGACAGCGATGCCGACGCCCAGCACTACGGCATCGGCCTGAAGGAAATCTGGGAAATCGACCCGGCCAAACACCAGCCAGGCCTGGTGGTGCACACCGCCGGTTGGCCGATGGACATCATGGGCACCGAGAACACCGGCGGCTCCTTCCTCTATCACCTGGAAAACAACCAGGTGGTGGTCGGTCTGATCGTCGATCTGTCCTACAGCAACACCTACCTGTCGCCGTTCGACGAATTCCAGCGCCTCAAGCATCACCCGGTGCTCAAGCAATATCTGGAAGGCGGCAAGCGCATCAGCTACGGCGCTCGCGCAATCTGCAAGGGTGGCCTGAACTCGCTGCCGAAAATGGTCTTCAAGGGCGGCGCGCTGATCGGTTGCGATCTCGGCACCCTGAACTTCGCCAAGATCAAGGGCAGCCACACCGCGATGAAGTCCGGCATGCTCGCCGCCGAGTCCGTGGCCGACGCGCTGTTCGCTGAAAAGGACGGCACCGAAGAGCTGACCACCTACGTCGACGCGTTCAAGAAGAGCTGGCTCTACGAAGAACTGTTCGCCAGCCGCAACTTCGGCCCGGCGATCCACAAGTTCGGCGCTATCGTCGGCGGCGGTTTCAACTGGCTGGATCAGAACATCTTCGGCGGCAAACTGCCGTTCACCCTGCACGACACCAAGCCGGACTACGCCTGCCTCAAGCTCGCGGCCGACTGCAAGAAGATCGACTACCCGAAACCCGACGGCAAGATCAGCTTCGACAAGCTGAGCTCGGTGTTCATCTCCGGTACCAACCATGAAGAAGAACAGCCGTGCCACCTGAAACTGACCGACCCGACCATCCCGCTGAGCAAGAACCTGCCGCTGTATGACGAGCCGGCACAGCGCTATTGCCCGGCCGGCGTGTATGAAGTGATCACCAAGGAAGACGGCGAGAAACGCTTCCAGATCAACGCCCAGAACTGCGTGCACTGCAAGACCTGTGACATCAAGGATCCTTCGCAGAACATCACCTGGGTGACGCCGGAAGGCGCCGGCGGCCCGACCTACCCGAACATGTAAGTCGAATTGCTGAACATCAAGGCTCCCGAAACGGGGGCCTTTTTGTTGCCCGCGATTCAGTGCATCACATCAATACTTGTGGCAGTTCAGGCAGCGCGCTCATCCCCCGGACTGCGCTCGAAATAGCGTTTGTACTCGCGACTGAACTGCGACGTGCTCTGATACCCCACCCGATGCGCCACCTGCGCCACTCCCAGTCCCTCGGCGATCAGCAACGTTTGCGCCTTCAACAAACGTAAACGCTTCAGATACTGCACCGGCGACAGCAACGTGCTGCGTTTGAAATGCTCATGAAAGGTCGACACGCTCATGTTCGCGCAGCTGGCCAGCGTCTCGACGTTCAACGGCTCGGTGTAGTGCGAATGCAAATGGCTGATAGAAGCCGCGACCCGCGCGAACTGCCCCTGCTGCTCGACCAGCGCCCGCAACACATCAGCCTGAGGTCCGCGCAACGCGACGAACAACAACTCCCGCACCCGCGCTGGTCCGAGAATCTGGCACTCCAGCGGATCGTGCAGACAGCGCAGCAAGCGTTCGACGCAACCGCGCATGTCATCGTCGAGCACCACCGAGGTCATCGACTCCGGGGTCTGCGCCGGAATATGCCGCCCCGGCGCCAACCCCATGGCCAGCACCAGTTCACCGAGCAGCACCCGGTCGATCGCCACCGACACACCCAGCAACGGCGCATCCGGCAACGCGTAGGTCTCGCACTCGAACGGCACCGGCAACGCCTGGATCAGATAATGCCCGGCGCCGTACTCCATGGTGCGCGGCCCCAGATACGCCAGTTTGCTGCCCTGGGCGATGATCATCAGGCTCGGCTCATAAATGTGCGGGCCACGGGCGACGTCGCAACTGGCGCGCAACACCTGCACGCCCGGCAGCCCGGTCTGGCTGTAACCATCGCGCAGTGCCAGCGGTTCGATCAGCGAAACCAGGGTGGCGTTGGCATCAAGGTGACGGGTTAATTGCATCGGGTGGCTCTTCAGAAAAAATCACGGAAAAAGGGATAAAAGCATCATCGCAGATCCTTTTGCCAATGCGACCGATCAACCCCGCATGCCGGAGGATTAGGCATGACACCCGGAGGAATCGCCATGGCCGGACGACCGGACGGCGCCCAGAATGCGCCGCCTCACCTGTCACTGCTTTTGCGAGGTTTCACATGTACACCGCCATCGGCTATGCCGCTCAAACGGCCACCACTCCCCTCGCCCCGATGAAGTTCGAACGCCGCAGCCCACGGGCCGACGACGTCGCCATCGAAATCCTGTACTGCGGCGTCTGCCACTCCGACATCCACCAGGCGCGCAACGAATGGGGCATCGCCGTTTACCCGTTGATGCCCGGCCACGAGATCGTCGGAAAAGTCACCGCCGTCGGTGCGAATGTCACTAAACACAAGGTAGGCGATCTGGTTGGCGTCGGTTGCATGGTCGACTCCTGCCGCACCTGCGAAGCCTGCCAGTCGAACCTCGAGCAATACTGCCTCGAAGGCCCGACCATGACCTATGCCACCCCGGACCGGGTCGATGGCAGCAACACCATGGGCGGTTATTCGGACAGCATTGTGGTCAGCGAACACTTCGTGGTGCGCATCCCCGAGAAGCTGGATCTGGCGGCTGCCGCACCGATTCTCTGCGCCGGCATCACCACCTACTCGCCGCTCAAACACTACGGTGTAAAGGCCGGCGACAAGGTCGGGATTCTCGGCATGGGCGGCCTCGGTCACATGGGCATCAAGTTCGCCAAGGCCATGGGCGCTGAAGTGACGCTGTTCACCCGTTCGGCAAGCAAGGCCGAGGAAGGTCGTCGTCAGGGCGCCGATCATGTGATCGTCTCCACCGACGAAGAGCAGATGAAAGCCGCGGCCGGTCGTTTCGATTTCCTGCTGGACACCATTCCGGTCCAGCACGATCTGAACCCGTACCTCGACACCCTGCGCTTCGACGGCGTGCACATTCTGGTGGGTCTGATCGAACCGATCGATCCGCCGGTACACGCCGGCAAACTGGTGATGAGCCGTCGCGTGTTGGCCGGCTCGCTGATCGGCGGCGTCGCCGAAACCCAGGAAGTGCTGGATTTCTGCGCCGAACACAACATCAGCTGCGACATCGAAATGCTCGACATCCGCCAGATCAACGAGGCCTACGCGCGGATGATCGCCGGTGATGTGAAGTATCGCTTCGTCATCGACATGGCGACTCTGAAGCTCTGATTCCTCAGACCTTCAAGCCAAGCTCCGCCGAGAGCCGGGCCGTGACCCCTTTGATCAGGGGAATCAGCTCGGCCATTTTTTCCAGCGGCATGTACGGCACGGTGCTGGCGATGCTGATCGCCGCGACGATGCGCTTGCTCGCGTCGCGGATCGGCGCCGCCACGCAGCGGATCGACGGCTCGTTGTCTTCCAGATCGAACGCGTAGCCGCCGGCCACGTACTCGGTCATCCGTTGCTCCAGCTGCTCCCACGACTGCTGGGGATGCTGCGGCCAGAACTGACTTTTCCCACCCGCCGGCAGACTGATGTCGTACAGACGCTGCCAGTCCTGCGGCGCGTCATCCAGCATCAAGGCTTTGCCGATCCCGGTCCGCGCCAACGGCATGCGATGGCCGACCCGCGAGCGCATTTCCGGGCCGTTGCGCCCCGGATTCTTCAACAGGTACAGCACCTCGTCGCCTTCTCGAATGCCCAGGTGAACGGTGTCGCCGGTCAGCGCCGACAACTCGTCCAGATAAGGCCCGGCCAGGGTCACCAGCGGCAATTCTTCACGCGCCTGGAAACCCAGTTCGATCAGCTTCGGCCCCAGCAGATAACCGACTTGCGGCACGACCCGCAGGTAGCGCTCGTCCACCAGACAACTGGCCAGACGATGGGTGGTGCTGCGCGTGGTGCCGATCAGGCGGGCAATCTCTTTGAGATCGCGGGCGCCACTGGCGACGGCCTGCACCACACCCAACCCGCGAAGCAGGGTCTGGGTGCCGGTTGGCGCGGCGTCCTTGGCGGTTTTTGGGGCGTCTTCCTGCATATCCAGCCTTTAGCGTTGAGCGAGGGAACGGGCGGCATTATGGTCGCCCGACATAGCCGACTACAACTCGATGCGCTCGACCTTGCCCACCAGCAGCACGTAGGACAAAGCACCGATCAATGCCAGAACCGCGATGTAGGTGATCGCCGGGGCGAACGAATCGCCGCTGGCCAGGAAGCCGATGACAATCGGCGTGGCAATCGCCGACAGGTTGCCGATGAAGTTGAACACCCCGCCAGTCAAGCCCAGCAACCGCGCTGGCGCCAGCGTCGAGACCAGCGACCAGGTGATCGATGCCAAGCCGTTACCGAAAAACGCCAGCGCCAGGAAGGCAATCACCAGCGGCGTCGATTCAACGAAGTTGGCGCCGATGATCGAGGTGGAAATCAGCAGCCCGCCAATGATCGGCAACTTGCGTGCAAACCCGACGGTGCAGCCGCGGCGAATCAGGAAGTCGGAAAAGAACCCGGAGCACAGCACGCCGATAAACGCGGCGAGAAACGGCAGCGACGCCAGCAGACCGGACTTGATGAAGTCCATGCCGCGATATTTCACCAGGTAGGTCGGGAACCACGTCAGGAAAAACCACAGCGTCGAGTTCAGGCAGAACTGGCCGAGGTAGATCCCCCACAACTTGCGTTTGCTGAGGACGATGCCGAGATCGGTCCAGCTGAATTTCGCCTTCACTTTGGCGGTTTCGGCGGCGATATCCACCAACCCGCCGCCCTCGCGAATCAGGTCGATTTCGCCTTGGTTGGCGCCTTTGAAATCACGTGGTTCGCGATACACCGCGTACCAGATCGCCGCCCACACGATGCCCACAGCGCCGGTCACGACAAACACCATATGCCAGCCAAATTCATGTTGCAGCCACGCCAGCACCGGGGTCAGAAACGCCAGCCCGACAAACTGCCCGGAGGTATAGAAGCCGATGGCCGTGGCCCGTTCACGCTCGGGGAACCAGGTCGTCACCACACGGCTGTTGATCGGATACGCCGGTGCTTCCAGCGCACCGACCGCCATGCGCAGCACGAACAGGGCGATAAAACTGGCCGCGAAACCGAGCATCACCGTGGCCAGCGACCACAACAGCAGCGCGACGCTATAAAGAATGCGCGGCGGCACCCGATCCACCAGCCAGCCGCCGGGGATCTGCATGGCGGCGTAGGTCCAGCCGAACGCCGAGAAGATCAGCCCGACGTGCACCGGGTCGATGCCCAGATCCGTCGTCAACGCCGGGGCGGCAATCGACAGGTTGCTGCGGTCGAGGTAGTTGATGACCACGGTGATGAACAGCAACACCATGATGAAAAATCGCTTGCGGCTGGGCGTGACTAACGTCGCTTGCCCGGTGAGGGTTTGCGGTTGCATGGGGAGCGCCTCTTCTTATGTTTATTGAGGTCGGATTTAGCAGGCGAGATCGTTCCCACGCTCTGCGTGGGAATGCCTCTATGGACGCTCTGCGTCCGCTCTTGGGACGCAGAGCGTCCCGGGCTGCATTCCCACGCGGAGCGTGGGAACGATCTCGTAGTTCTCGTCGAGCTCACGGCAGAGAATCAGCGAATCACCACTCGGCAAAACTGCCATCGGCATGGCGCCAGATCGGGTTGCGCCAGCGGTGGCCGACCGCCGCGCGTTCGATCACGTATTCCTCGTTGATCTCGATTCCCAGGCCCGGGCCGTTGGGGATTTTCACGAAGCCCTTGTCATAGTCGAACACCCGTGGATCCTTCACATAGTCGAGCAGGTCATTGCTCTCGTTGTAATGGATGCCCAGGCTCTGCTCCTGGATAAACGCGTTGTAACAAGCGGCGTCCAGTTGCAGACACGCCGCCAGCGCAATCGGCCCCAGGGGGCAGTGCAATGCCAGCGCCACGTCGTAGGCTTCAGCCATGTTGGCGATCTTGCGGGTCTCGGTGATGCCACCGGCGTGGGACGCATCCGGCTGGATGATGTCGACGTAACCTTCGCTCAACACACGTTTAAAGTCCCACCGCGAAAACAGTCGCTCGCCAAGTGCGATCGGGGTACTGGTCAGCGGTGCCAGCTCTTTCAGCGCTTCGTAGTTTTCGCTGAGCACCGGCTCCTCGATGAACATCAGTTTGTACGGGTCGAGTTCCTTCATCAGTACCTTGGCCATGGGTTTGTGCACCCGTCCATGGAAGTCGACGCCGATGCCGACGTGCGGCCCCACCGCATCACGCACGGCGGCAACGTTGGCCAGGGCCAGATCGACCTTTTCGAAGGTATCGAGGAATTGCAGCTCTTCGGTGCCGTTCATTTTCACCGCAGTGAAACCACGACCCACCGCCTCTTTAGCGGCCCGCGCGGTGTCCGCCGGACGGTCACCGCCGATCCACGAATACACGCGGATCTTGTCCCGCACCTGACCACCGAGCAGGTCGCTGACCGATACGCCCAGCGCCTTGCCCTTGATGTCCCACAGCGCCTGATCGATGCCGGCCAGTGCGCTCATGTGAATTGCGCCGCCCCGGTAGAAGCCGCCGCGATACAGCACGGTCCAGATGTCTTCAATGTTGCGTGGGTCTTTGCCGATCAGGTAGTCGGACAATTCCTCGACCGCTGCAGCAACCGTGTGGGCCCGGCCCTCGACCACGGGCTCGCCCCAACCGGTCACGCCCTCGTCGGTTTCGACTTTCAGGAAGCACCAGCGCGGCGGGACGATAAAGGTGGTGAGTTTGGTGATTTTCATCTGTTTGTCTCTCTTGTTAGATGCAGCGCACGCAGCGCCGAAAAGTCTTAGCGAAGGGCTTTCCAGGCCGCCACGTAGGCCTTGGCATTGGCCGCCACTTGCTCAGTCGTCATGCCCGGTTTGAACAGCCCGGAACCGAGGCCGAAGCCTTTGACGCCGGCGTCGATGAAGGCCTGCATGTTGTCCGGCGTGATGCCGCCGACCGGCGCCAGAATCGTCCCGACCGGCAACACCGCCAGCCAGGCTTTCACCACTGCCGGCCCCATCTGTTCGGCCGGGAACAGCTTGAGAATGTCCGCGCCCTCCTCCAGCGCCGCAAAGGCTTCGGTCGGTGTGGCAACGCCCGGCGACAGATACAGCCCGGCTGCTTTCGCTGCCCGCAACACCTTGGCATCGCTGTGAGGCATGACGATCACCTGGCCGCCGGCCTCCTTCACCCGTTCGACCTGTTCCGGAGTAAGAACCGTGCCGGCACCGATCAGGCAATCGGCGGGCAGTGTCTTACGCAGGATGCGAATGCTTTCGTACGGCGCAGGGGAATTGAGCGGTACTTCGATGACGCGAAATCCGGCCGCATACAGGACTTCTCCGACAGCAGCGGCTTCCTGCGGATGCAGGCCGCGCAGGATCGCGATCAGACCGTTTTGCGCCAGTGCTTGCTTGAGCATGTCAGGCCTCCAGTCAGGGTTAACGGGATGAGGAATCGATCAGTCCGGCGGCGAGCGCCAGTTGCCACAGACCACGCTCGGTGGCTTGCTCGGCCAGGGTCACCCGGGCAAAACCGCAGGCGTCGAGGGCCCGGCTGTAGCGGGCGCACAACTGCGCGTTGCCGATGAGGATGATCGAAGGAAGATGTGTGCTGTTGCGTCGGCGCCGTTGCACGGCGGCCAGCGCCGTCAGTTCATGGCCGATCAGCAGGCCGGACAGATAGTCCGGTTGAGCGGTGGCGCTGAGTTCACCGGTCAGGCCCAGGCTGCGGGCGCTGAACAGGGTCGACAGCACGCCGATTTCGCCTTCTGCCGACAACGCCACCTGCACGCCGCGATCAAACGCCTCGGCGTCGAATGCCGCGCTGTACTGTTGGGTACGGCCGAGAATGCTGTGTTCACTGAGCACGGCGAACACTTCGCCGGTCATGAAGGTATCGAAACGGGTGATGCAGCCATCGGCCACTTCCACCCATTTCGAATGACTGCCCGGCAGGCCGATCAGCAGATCGTTGCCCGCCTCGACCGGCAGATTCTGCAAGACGCCGAGGACCTGGGTTTCCTCGCCGCGCATCACGTTCGGCAGCGTCGAGCGCTGAATCACACCCGGCACGATGTGCACATCGACACCGCGAAGACTGCGAACGGTTTGCAGGGATTTTCCGAGATCGGCGACGTTGGCCGGCGTATCGCGGTAGGACGCTTCGCGCCAGCCCTGAGCGCTGCCGACCATGCCACAAGCGATCACCGGCAAGCCGGGTTGCGCGTCGAGCCAGTCGCCGCACGCCTCGTCGAACGCCAGTTCAAAACCGTCGGCGCATTCACGACCGTTGATGACCCGCGGCGTCTTCGGCAACTGCATGATCCCGAACGACAGCGAACGCTGCGCCAGCACCTGTCCGCCCGCCGCGAGTTTGTAAGCACGTAGTGAGGTCGTCCCCCAATCGAGCGCGATCAATTGCGCCAGCATCGCTTCACCTGTTTTGTTATTGGCAGTGAGTGAGCTGGACTATAGACCTCCCAGATGGAAAATCTCAATATGTAATTTTGCATCCCATATTTTGGGATTCGAATTCCTAAAAAATCGGACAGCTAGCTGAGCAGCAATCGCAGCCCGTTTAAAACTTATCGATCTCTCTTAACAGATCTGCCGTTGGAACCTTCATGTCCTCCGACAAATATATTTTATAGGAGTAGGAATTAATTCTGACCTTACAGACAATAGACTCTCGGCCCACTAATAAAGACCTCAACGCCTCACCTTCAATGATTTTTTCACTGGTATCGTTTTTTCTTTCGAAAAATAAAACATCCGCCCTGAAAACCGGCCCGGCACTTGAAATTTCAGGCTCGATAAAACCCTCTCCATATCTACCCGCAGAGTGAGTTGCCGAAAAATCAAAATCGCCCTCAAAAGAACACATCAGCGTCTGGCTTATTTTTGATTTGAAAAGATTGACAACATCAACATCGGACGAGAAACGCACCTGATAAATGGCCCTATCCAAATAACGTTCAACACCAACGTATTGTAAATGAGCAATGGGCTTGCCATGATTTATCGCACAGGAAGTGCAAAGCAAGAAAGCCATGCATAAAATTATATTACGCACATTTCCGTCCTTTAAAATGAGTAACAACAACCTGCATCAAAGCGTCTCTGGCCGAGATGCCACTTTGCAGGACTGATGTGTAGATAACCCAGGCATCGGCGTGATTCACATTCACTCGCCCGTTCATATTGGGCCCACTTTTCATATCCCATTGCTCTCCAAAATCGGCTACGAGATCGGAAAAATTCCAGTCTTTGGCATCGGCTCTGACGTTAACCCAATATTCCGCCTTCGGCTTCGGTTCCTGACGGTAGATGCTAGAAACCCCCCACACGATTTTTCCTTCGCCAACCGGATCGAGTGTAACCAGACACGGAATTCGATACCCCTTATCAGTCAATACAGCTGACATGTGCGCACCATTCCAACCGCCCAAGCTATGCCCAATGATATATACAGGCGTGGTCACATCAGCAATCTTCTCCAGCACATTCTTTTTCAGATCATCATCACTAATAAAATAGTTATAACCAATATGGTGGGCATCATAATTATCAGAACAAATACCCTCAGCCTCCATATCCCTGACAAACACCTTCATGACGTCAGCAACGTTATTATTGGGGCCTGTGCCGTAATAACTTTCTTTATCACCCGCACCACCCACAAAAAACAGAACAATCTTTTTGGGAGTGATCGTGGCCTGCTTGACTGTTCCGTCCGTTTTGCAGGTCAGGTCGTGGGTCACGACCAGTCTTTTACACCCTTTCAGAGCAGGATTTTCAGCTGTCATACGTTTCCTACTCCACGAACAGCTTGATCGACTCAGGCAAATGCGAACTCACCGTATGGGTGAAGCCCGCGTCATTGGTTACGCCGTGCTCCACGCTCCCATCAGCGCGTTGAATCGCGTAAGGGTGATTTGGCATGGGCTCACCAGTAATTTCGTTAATCACCTGCATCCGATCATTGAAATGCACCGGCATCGGCAACAACCCACTAAACGCCGCCCCTCCCCCGCTCTGTCCAATAATCACCGTCCCCGACCCACCGACTACGACATTGCCATGCCCGCCGGTGCTGTCGAGCATCGCGGCATTCAGGCCGTTGATGAAGACCGTGGCGGAAACACCGCCGGTGATCGGGCTGCCGCACGCCGATTTATCGGTCATTCGCGCAGCGGGGAGTCCGTCGAAGAACACGTCCGGCGAACCGGAGACGATCGGGTTGTTGCCGTGGCCCGGCAGTGGGCAGGCGGTTGGGTCGGTGACGCGTGCAGCGGGTTTGCCACTCAATTCAAAGCTCCTTGCTTCAGAGGTTCCGGGTGAGGCTGATAGAGATCGACGTCGGTCGCGGCGAAACGCCAGCGGTTGTCGACGGAATCAAACAGCGCGTGACAATGCTCGCGGCTGTTCGGAGGTGTAAGGGTTTGCAGTTGTTGCCAGGCTTCATCGGCAAACCAGTTCAACTCGGCGGATGTAGCGTCGTCGAGTTGGTTGAGCCAGGTGTTGTAGCCGGTCAGTCGATGCTGGTCGTAGGTGGTTTGCAGCAGCTCGGCCATCTGCGGGCCGAGTTCCAGATAACGCTCGGCTGTCCAGCGGCCGGTTTGCGAGTAGACATACCAGCCCATCGGCGACAGCACGCTTTGGTGGAAAATCGATTGTCCCGCAGGCGCGACAAAACCGCAGCACACGTGCAGGGTCAGCCAGCCTTGATGTGCATCGATGAATCCGTTCGGATCGAACGTGCGCAGCGGTATCACGCGGTAGTCGTCGAAGCCCGCACTGCGTGACATCAGCTCGGCATCGAGGCGCGAGACAAACGCACGGATGGCCTTGCCCCCCAGGCGGTTGAGGGTGCAGAGGATGTCCACCGGTTGGCGGTTCGGGTTGTCGCTTGAGCCGAGGTTTTTGACCAGGCCGTACAGACGGATCGACGCCCGTAGTCCGCTCATCGCCGGTCACTCGTTGACGCAGCGAAGGCTCCACGGGCGTGGAGAAAGAGTGCCAGAGGCATTGCAGGTGTCGTCCGTGAGCGCGCAAAAATGGCGCGTAGAATGCCGGACCAGAGCGGTTTGGACAATCGAATCAGCAATCAGATTGCCACTATTTGTTCAGCCCTCGGCAAATTCGCGCAATACCTTGCCATCCATGCGATAACGCACCCACTCTTCCTGCGGCTGGGCGCCGAGGGATTTGTAGAATTCGATGGCCGGGGTGTTCCAGTCCAGCACGCTCCATTCGAACCGGCCACAGTCGTTGGCGCAGGCGATTTTCGCGAGGTGGCGCAGCAGGGTTTTGCCGGCGCCGCCGCCCCGTTGTTCCGGAGTGATGTACAGGTCTTCGAGGTACAGGCAGTTGCTGCCCAGCCAGGTCGAATAGCTGAAGAAGAACACCGCAAAACCGATCGGTACGCCGTCGCGCAGGCAGATCAGACCGTGGGCCGTGGCGCCTTCGCTGAACAGGCTGCGCTCGATGTCGGCGACGCTGGCGATGACTTCGTGACGGGCCTTTTCGAAGTCTGCCAATTCGGTGATGAACGCGAGGATTTGCGGTGCATCGCTGGGGGTCGCCGGGCGGATTTCGATCGTCATGGACGGGCCTTGTCGGAAAAAGGAAAACGCCATACTAAGGCGGTGCGCGGCGCTCGTCACATGGCAATCCACGGATTAGGCTAGCGCGGCCGATGACTCGCAAGGACTCCCATGAACAATCTCGTTTTTTCACCTCTCACGGAGCTCGCCGCCGAACTGCTGCCCCACGCGCTGGAACCGTCGGAAGACGGCGCTCATGACCTGTCGCATCTGCAACGGGTCTGGCACAACGCGCGCACCTTGCAGGCCGACGAAGGCGGCGACCTTGAAGTCCTTCTGGCAGCGGTGTTGCTGCACGATTGCGTCGCGGTGGAAAAGAACTCGCCGCTGCGCTCACAGGCATCGCGTCTGGCTGCGGAAAAAGCTTCGAAGGTGCTGGCGAACATGCATTGGCCCGACGCCAAAATCGACGCTGTCACCCACGCCATCGAAGCCCACAGCTTTTCCGCCAACATCACACCGCTCACCCTCGAGGCGCGACTGATGCAGGACGCCGACCGTCTCGACTCCCTCGGCATGCTCGGCGTCGCCCGCACCTTTTACACGGCCGGACGCATGGGCAGCGCGTTGTATGACCCGCACGATCCCGAGGCCCGGGATAGGGACTACGACGACAAGCGATTCTGCCTCGATCATTTCCAGACCAAACTGCTGCACCTCGCAGACGGATTCCAGACCGTTGCCGGCCAACGTCTGGCACAGCTACGCCATCGACGCTTGAAAGATTTTATGGAGCAATTCAAGGAAGAGATCGGCCTCGAAAGCACTCAGCCCTTCTGAACCGTTCGTCGATCATCAGGCACCAATCTTTCACGACGGCAGACCAAAAGAAGGTAAGGATTTCAATCACTGGAGACACTCTATGATCTCGTCAAGGTTGACTGCGCTCGTATTCGCTACCCTCCTCAGCCCGGCGGTATTCGCCGCCTCGACTACCGCTGCCGGTACCGGGCCGACCGATCCGGTTACCCAGCCAAGAGCCCCCGCCATCAACAGCGCCCCCGGTATGAATACCGACGGCTCGGGTGTTCCGCTGATCAATCAGCCACCCGCGACGGGAACCGATCCTCGCACCCAGGGCAGCGATCCCGGTCGTCAGGGCGGGATGAACACCCCCGACGCTCCGGCCGCCCCCGACAACGCAGGTCCCGGCGTCGGCTCGAAAACCACCACGGGTGGTTCGGGCTCTGAAGGCGCAGGTCAGTGATCCGTGCTGCATCCACGCAACGTGTCTTATCCACTTCCCTGAAGAGGTAACCATGAACGTCGATAAAAACCTGGAAAAAGAAGTCCTCACCCGCCTGTTGCATGCTCACCCGAGCGGCCTCGGCAAAGAGGTGCTGGACAATTATCGCGGCGAGAAAGTCGTGGCCAGTGCCCTCGCTGCCCTGCAGGAGCGTGGACTGATTCACCACGGACACATCACTTGCAACGAAGCGGGAGAACATTCGCTGAATCTGCCGATCAAGCTCAGCGCTGCAGGTGTGGAAGCGGCCCGTAAACTCGATACCTGACGCATGCGGTCACTGGCGCATGCAGTGTTCGAATGCATTGCCTGCGCCGGTTCATACCGAGATTCATCCAGCCACCAGGAGACTCGCCATGCCTCGTGGAAGCAAAGCCAAATACACTGAAGAACAGAAGCGCAAAGCCGAACACATTGAAGACAGCTATCAGAACAAAGGGATGTCCAAGGACGAAGCTGAAGCCCGCGCCTGGGCGACTGTGAACAAACAGTCCGGCGGCGGCGAGAAGGCCGGAGGTTCCGGGCGCCGGAAACCTGCCAGCGCCAAAGCTTCAGATCGCAAGGAGTCGGCGCGGCGCGCGACAGTAAGCCGTGAGGGACATTCGCGCGACAGCAAGGCTTCACGCGAAGTGCAGACGGTCGACAGCCTGCGCAAGGAGGCCCGGGAGCGGAAAATCCCCGGGCGTTCGTCGATGCGAAAGGATGAGTTGATTGCGGCGTTGCGCAGAGCCGGCTAGGTCCAGACTGGATGTAACGGCTGAAGGCCTTATCGCTGGCAAGCCAGCGATTGCGATCGTTCAGTCAGTGCATTTTTTGCTGATCAGCACATCAACCTCGGCAGTGCCAGGAGCGGTCGCCGGGCCCCAGCGAGTGACCGCTAACGCAGCCGCAGCGTTGGCGCGCCTTGCGGCTTCGTGAGCTGCAAGCCCTTGCGCCAGCCCGGCAACAAATACCCCGGCGTGCGCATCGCCCGCACCATTGCTGTCCACCGCCTGCACCTTGAAACCTGGCACATGCTGACGTTCACCGCGCTGATGAATCCAGCAACCCTGCGGGCCGTCGCGCACTACCATCAGCACATTTCGTGGCAGGTGCACGGTCAATCGGTCCAGCGCGGTTTCGATGTCCGTCGCGTCAGTAAAGCGCAACGCCTCGACGCTGTTGCTGGTCCACACATCGATGCGCGGCAGCAGCGCCTGCATCATCGGTGAGTCCGGCGATTCCACTAGCGGGCCAGGATCGAACACCACGTTGATCGTCTTCGGCAGCGCCAACGTCCAGTCCAGCAACGCCTGGGCCTTGCCGCTGTGTAGCAGGCTGTAGCCGCTGACGTAGACGTAGTCCCCCGTCTCGGCGGCGACGCTGTTCAGCTCCGCCGTCGTGACCTCGCCTTCGGCGCCGATGTAGGAAATGAAACTGCGCTCGGCCGACGCATCGGTCAGCGCCACGCAGATCCCGGTGTCACGTTCTGCAGGTTGTTCGATGCCGATGCGGATGCCTTCGGCGTTCATCGCCTGCCGTGCCAGATCACCGAAACGCCCATTGCCATGACGGCCGAGATAGACCACCGGCAAGCCGTTGCGCGCAGCGGCAGCCATCACATTGAAGCCGCCGCCGGCTTCGAAACTGGCGGACTGCGCCAGCACGTCACCGCCGATTTGCGGCAGCGCCTCCACGGCCATGACCAGGTCGATGATGACCTGGCCGGTGTGCAACATCTTAGGCATGAGCATTCTCGGATTGCGCAGCGCGGCGATCTCTCGCCCCGCCGAGTACGAAGTAAATGCCGCCGGCGACCACGAACGTCACGATCCAGCCGAGGCCGTTGTGGCCCAGCCACGAGTCGGACAGGAAGCCCTTGAACCAGACATTTTCAGCCGTGGTGCCGATGGTGGTGAAACTGAAGCCCAGCACGATCGCGATCGCCCATGCGCCGAACGCGCGCCACTCGATGCCGCCGCTGTACCAGTAGGCGCTGCTCGGGCTGACGTCGAGCAGGTCTTTGGGGCTGTAGTAGTGACGGTGAATCAGGTCGACCACGAAGATCCCGACCCACGCAGTGATCGGCACTGCCAGCAGGGAAATGAAGGTAATGAACGGGCCATAGAAGCTGTCGGCGATCAGCATGAAGTAGATCGAACCGGCGAAGATCGCAACGATGTCGACCACCACCGCGTACACGCGTTTGACCTTCAGGCCGAGGGTCAGCGTGGTCAGACCGGCGGAGTACACCGACAGGTTGTTCGACAGCAGCAGGCCTCCGAATGCGGTGATCAGGTACGGCACGGCCATCCACGTTGGCAGCATGTCGCGGATCGCCACGATCGGGTCAGTGGCCGAAGCGAGGTCGTTGTTGCCCACGGACAGCAGACCGCCGAGGGTGATCAGCAGCACAAGCGGAATCCCCGCGCCGAACGCCGCCGAAGCCACCAGGCGCACGGCTTTGACGCTGCGATGCTGATAGCGCGACATGTCGGCGCCGGCATTCGCCCAGCCGATTCCGGTACCGGCGGCCATGGTGCCAATGCCGATGATCATCGCGCTCATCGGCGCCGGCGTGGCGTTGAACACCGCGCTCCAGTCGATGGTCGCGCAGAGGAAGCCGCCGACCAGAATGTTCAGCGCGCCGAACACGTAGGTCGCCCACTTCTGGATCACCAGCAAGGTGGCGTGGCCGAGGCCGGACACCGACAGGGTCAGCAGCACGAAAATCGCGATAAAGATCAGGGTCAGCACCGGCGCGCTTTTGGCTTCCACCGGCGAGCCGAACAGGATCGAGCACAACGACAGCAGCACGAACGCGGCGGTGGTGGTGTTGACGGTTTCCCAACCCAGACGCGACATCAGCGACACCAGCGTCGGGCCGATATTGCCGCGCACACCGAAGATCGCCCGCGAAAGGGTCAGGCTCGGCGCACGACCGCGACGACCGGCAATCGAGATGATCCCCACCACCGCGAACGAACCGGCAGCGCCTAGAATCGCGACGATGATCGCCTGCCAGATCGCCAGGCCGCGAAACGCAACCAGCGTGGCGCCCAGCGGCAGGCCGAGGATGGAAATGTTGGCAGCGAACCAGACCCAGAACAGTTGCAGCGGATGGCCGTTGCACTCGCCTTCCGGCACCGGTTCGATGCCCCGGGTTTCCAGTTGCCCGGCGCTTTGCCCGGCGGTCGATGAACTCATGAAAAATGCTCCTGTTTGCCTTTATTGTGGTTGTGGCAATGACGCAGAACGACAAGACATCCCGCCCCTTCCTGGGCCTGTCTGCGCGATCCATTGCGGGTGAATATTCAGGATTTGCGGCGCGGCCATCGCTGGCAAGCCAGCTCCCACAGGTTCGAAGTGAACCTTGAGGTTTGCACGGTCCCTGTGGGAGCTGGCTTGCCAGCGATGGCGTCAGTTCAATCAGCGCAAGGCCAAAAGTCCCTGCACCAACGGTTCAAGCTCCAGACCATTGACGGCCTTCACCGTCTCGATCATCGGCGCCGGCCAGCTCTGCAGGCCCAGGCAGGCCCCGAGCATGGCGCCGAGAATCGCGGCGATGGTGTCGGTGTCGCCACCCAGGCTCGCGGCCATGCACAGCGCATCGAACGGCGTCATTTCACCGATCGCGACTTGCTGCGCGAGGGCGAACGACACCACCACCGATTCCTGCGACGCCACCGAGGTTCCAATCACGTCGTACAGCAGATCCGCGAGCAACACCGGGTCGCTCTCGACACTGATGCTGCGCGCCCAACTGATCCGCGACGCAATGCGCCCGCCGGCCACCCAGTGCCCGTGAGACTCCGCTTGCTGGGCGATCTGTTGGCCGAGGTTCAGCGCCTCACCCAGATCCAGACCGTTGATGCCGGCCGAGACCACCGCCGCCACCGCCGCCGCGCTGGATATCCCCAGGGTAGTGTTGTGAGTGACCTGACAGGCCTGCACCACCGCCGCAATGAAGCGCTCGGGGTCGGCGACATCCGCCGCGATGCCCACCGGGGTAATGCGCATCGCGGCGCCGTTGGTGGTGCCGTAGCGCCCGGCCTCTTCCGGCGAGTGGCCGGCGAGGATCATTTCGATTGCGCGTTTGGTCGAGGGGCCGAGCAAGTCCTGCGAGCCCTTGGCCTGCATCTCGGCTTCCCATTCGATCAGCCGTTGCGCGAGCACTGCCGGTTCGATCCGGCCCTTGCCTTCGACCAGCAACTCGCCGACCAGAATCGCCTGTTCGGTGTCATCGGTGATCGAGCCCTTGGGCATGTTCGCGGCAATCGGCTGCAAGGGCCCGGCGTCCTGTAGATCGGTGATCTGGCCGAAGCGCTGCTTGATGGTTTCGCGGTTCAGGGATTGGGTCGGCATGCCCAGCGCGTCACCCAGGGCAAGGCCATAAAACGCGCCCAAGGCACGGTCGAGGGCGGTCATTTCGATTCTCCAAATTGCAGGTGCAGACGGAAATGCACCGGGTCGAGCAGGCTTTCGACCTGCTCCATGAAGCGGTTTTGCCGGTCGTAGGTGGTGCGCAATGCCTTGAGGAACACCGTGCCTTCGGGGCGGCCGAGCAGTTCGGCGTCCTCGGCGTTGAGCGGTTCGGCGCCGATCCATTGATCGCCGCGCTCGCCGATGTAACCGTAGGCGGCCAGGGTGATGGTCAGGGAGTTGTCGATCAGGCCGACCCGCGGCAGGCTTTCCAGGCCTCCGCTGGCGGGCATCAGAGAGCGTTCAAGGGACACCGCCGTGCCATCGTTGGAACGGCGGCGACGTTCGAGAAGAATGAATTGATCGGAGCCGAAACGCGCAAGCAGATCCGCACGAGTCACGGCCTCCAGACGCAGCACGTCGGTATTGATCATCGCCCCGCTGTCGGCCAGGGCCTGGGCCCAGCCGCTGCGCTGGTCGAGCACCACACCGTCAAACGTGACGATGGAGCCGACCCCGCTTTGCGTGGCGATGTAATTGCGCCGCTTCAGTTCGGCCAGCGCTTCGCGCAACGTGCCACGGCTGACGTTGAATTCCTGAGCCAACTGGTGCTCGCCGGGCAACAGAAAGCCGTCCTCCATGAGGCCGCTTTCGATGCGTCGGACGAGCTCGTCGACCACCCGTTGTTTCTTGTCAAATCGTACCTGTCTAATCATGTACAAAGTGATAACCGAAACGGGTTGAGACGGGCAAGGGAAATTTTGGGTGGGGTGACGGAAGGCGGGAAGATCAAGAGCGCCCTCATCGGAACGCCGCCCGCCTAGCCCTCTCCCGGAGGGAGAGGGAACTGAATGGGGGATATTCGGGAGGTACGTCGACCTGAAAAGGCTTTGCCGAATCCATAATCGATTGGATTCTTCAGGTCAATGTAGAGCGCAAGACACCCCGGTCGGCTCCCTCTCCCTCCGGGAGAGGGCTGGGGTGAGGGAGCTTTTGATTTCAGCGCTGTTTCAGACGGTCAATGACAACAGCCAACAGCAGAATCGACCCACGAATCACATACTGATAAAACGTGTCGATATTCTTCAGGTTCATCGCATTCTCGATAATCGCCAGAATCAAGACCCCGGCAATCACATGCCGGATCATCCCGATCCCGCCACTCAGCGACACCCCGCCCAGCACGCAGGCCGAAATCACCGTCAACTCAAACCCCTGCCCGATCATCGGCTGACCCGAAGTCATCCGCGAAGCCAGAATCACACCCGCCAGCGCACCAATCACCCCATGCACCGCGAAGATGATGATCTTCGTGCGATCAACATTCACCCCTGCCAGCAGCGCCGCTTCCTGGTTGCCACCAATGGCCATGGTGTTGCGCCCGTAGGTTGTGTAATTCAGCAGCCAGCCGAAAAACAGGAAGCAGACGATGGTGATCAGGATCGGCACCGGCACGCCGAACAACTGGCCGTTGCCGAACACGAAGAACGATTCCTGGGACACGCCCACCGCTTTGCCGTTGGCAAAAATGTAAGCCAGGCCACGGACGATCTGCATGGTCGCCAGCGTCGTGATCAGCGCATTGACCCGCAACTTGGCGATCACGATGCCGTTGATCAAGCCGACGATCAGACCCATCACCAGCGCCGCGCTGACGCCGAGAAATACGCTGTTGGTGTCGCGCATCACCACCGCCGCCACCACACCGGCGCAGGCAATCACCGAACCCACCGACAAGTCGAAATGTCCCGATGCCAGGCAATACAACATGGTGCACGCGGCGATCCCGGTGGTGGAAATCGCCAGACCCAGGCCACGCATGTTCAGCGGCGAGAGGAAGTTGTCGATCAGCAAGGTGCAGGCGACAAAAATACCCACCGCCGCCAGCAGCATCACCCAGTCGTCGAGGAAGCGCCGCATATCCAGAGGTTTGCGCTCGGTCGGCAGGGTTTCGTTTTGGGTTGTCATCATAGTCACCTCTCAGTTCGCCACGCCGTCAGCGCGGTGGCGCGGCAAAGCCAGTTGCAGCAGGTTGGATTCGTTGGCCTGGTCGCGGCTGACTTCGCCACGCAGGGCGCCCTCGCACAGCACCAGAATGCGGTCGGAAATGCCTATCACTTCCATCAGATCGCTGGACACCACGATCACCGAAATGCCGTCCGCGGCCAGGTTATGGATGATCTGGTAGATCTCGGCCTTGGCGCCGATGTCGATGCCCCGGGTCGGTTCGTCGAGCAGCAGGACTTTCATCGGCATCGACAGCCAGCGGCCGAGAATCGCCTTCTGCTGATTGCCGCCGGACAGGAACTTGATCTGTTGCCCGGCATGGGGCGTTTTCACTTTCAGGGCCTTGATCTGTTTCTCGGCATTGCCCTTTTCCCAGATCCCGCGCAGCAGGCAACCGAGCCCGGAATTCGCGCCGCGCGCACTGATGTTGATGTTCTCGGCAACGCTGGCGAGCGGGATGATGCCTTCCTTCTTGCGATCCTCCGGGCACAGCAGAATCCCGGCGGCGATCGCATCGCGCGGCGAACGCAGTTTCAGTTCATGGCCGCGCAATTCCAGACGTCCAGCGGTGTTGCGCTCAAGACCGCTGAGCAGCCGGAACAACTCGGTGCGCCCTGCCCCGACCAGTCCGAACAGCCCCAGAATCTCGCCTTTGTGCGCATCGAAACTGATCGGCTCGCGCAGGCCCGGGCCGAGCAATCCATCGACTCTCAGCGCCACGGCACCGCGCGGGCGACCGCGATAATCGTAGATGTCCTGAATGTCGCGCCCGACCATGCAGGTCACCAGTTGATCATGGGTCAACTGGCTCATGTCGTCGAAGGTGCGCACGTAGCGGCCGTCCTTGAACACCGTCACCGCGTCGCAGATGCGGAACACTTCTTCCATGCGATGGGAGACATAGAGCACGACTTTGCCTTCGTCGCGCAGTCGGCCGATGATCGCCATCAACCGGTCGATTTCCCGCGCCGAAAGGCTGCTGGTCGGTTCGTCAAAGGCAATCACATGCGCGCCACGGGACAGCGCCTTGGCGATTTCAACCAGTTGCCGCTGACCGAGGGACAGGCGTCCGACCTTGGTCTGCGGGTCGATTTCATCGGCCAGGCCTTTGAGGCAAGCCAAGGCTTGCTGGCGCAGCGCGCCGCGATTGATCAGGCCGAAACTGGCCGGCAGGTGACCGAGAAACAGGTTCTCGGCCACGGTCATTTCCGGCACCAGATGCAACTCCTGGTGAATCACCGCCACGCCGCTGCCGATGCTGTCGGCGGTGGACTTGAACGCCATCGTCCGCTCGCCGATCTGCAGCTCGCCGCTGCTCGGAACGTAGGCACCGCCGAGGATCTTCAGCAGGGTCGATTTGCCGGCGCCGTTCTCGCCCATCAAGGCGTGAACCTGCCCGGGGTGAGCGACGAAACTGATGCCGTCCAGCGCCTTCACGCCCGGGAAGGTCTTGCCGATCCCGTTGAAACGCAGGCTGCCGCTGGCGCTGTGTTCTTGTGTCTGTACTTGCGCGTGCATTTAAGCCACCTCATCACACCGTTCAAGCGGCCCGGCTGCCCGGGCCGCCGCTGCCGTCAGTTCCACAGGCCGATCTTCTCCAGCTCCTGCTTGAAGTTGTCGCGGGTGATCAGGGTGACGTCGTCCATCGCGGTGTACTTCGGTGGTTCTTTGCCGGTGGTGACCCACTCGTGCATCATCTCGGCGGTCTTGTAGCCTTCGATGTGCGGGCTCGGCAGCATTGAACCGTAGAAGCCGCTGTTGGGCTTTTTCAGTTCGCCGATGGCGTCGGTGCCGTTGATGCCGATGCCGATCACATTGGCCGCGGCAAACCCGGCGGCTTCAGTGGCGCGCACTCCTCCGAGGACGGTGTTGTCGTTCATGCCGCCGATGATCAGGTTCTTCGCCGCACTCGGCAGCTTGACCAGCGCCGAGTTGGTGGCATCCATGCTGCCCGGTACGTCGAGGGTTTTCAGGGCGGCGGTCAGAATGTGATCTTTCGGCATGCCCGCGTCTTCGAGGGCCTTCATCGAGCCGTCGGTGCGCTTCTTGCCGGTGTCGAGTTCGTTGTAGGTGTTGACCACCGCGTAGGTGTCTTTCCAGTCCCAGTTACGCTTTTTCGCCTCGGCGGCCATGGCGGCGCCCTGCTTCTGGCCGACTTCGAAGGCGGCCATGCCGAGGTACGGCACGTCCTCCATGAACTTGCCATTGGCGTCGACGAAACGGTCGTCGACGGCGATCACTTTCAGGTCATTGAGTTTGGCCTTGGCCATGATCGCCGGGCCGAGGGACACATCCGGCGGGCAGATGACGAAGCCCTTGGCGCCGTTGGCCGCGAGGCTGTCGATGGCCGAGAGGGTTTTCTCGCCGTCCGGCACGGCGATCTTGATCAGCTCGAAGCCTTTGTCCTTGGCAGCTTTCTCGGCGAAGGCCCATTCAGTCTGGAACCACGGCTCTTCGGCCTGTTTGACCAGGAAGCCGATCTTCACCGGATCGGCGGCCAGCAGCGAACTGCTCAGGCTGAACGCAGTGACCGCCAGCGCGGTACTGCACAGGGTACGAATCCCGAAACGACGTTTCATAAGCAGACTCCTTGTTATTTTTCTTGAGCGTTATTTGAAAAACGTTAAAGCGGTCGAAGCGTTTCCTGCTAATCATGACGACAATAGTCATATCGTATGATGATTGGATTTCAGGCGGACCTTTCCACCTGGAAACCGCTTTTGTCAGTCGTGGTACATCACCGAGCGACCACCATCGATGGTGATGCACGAGGCATTGATGAACGGCGCTTCATCGCTGGCCAGAAACACGGCGGTCATCGCCACTTCAATCGGCTGACCGATGCGTTTGGGTGGATGCAGATCGAAAGCGCGCTGACGTTCGGCGTGCGGGTCGGCGAAGCCGTTCCAGTAATCGACGTTGAGCTGGGTTTCGATGTAACCAGGGGCGATGGCGTTAACGCGAATGCCCTTCGGCGCGTACTCGATGCCCAGCGCGCGGGTCAGCCCGAGCAGGCCATGCTTGGCCACCGGGTACGGGAAGCAGCCGGGAATGATGTTTGTGGAATGGGTCGAGGCAATGTTGATGATGCTGCCGATGCCCTGCTCGATCATCTGCGGCAATACGGCTTTGCAGCCATACCAGGCGCCGTCGAGGTCGATGGCGAAGCAGCGTTTCCAGTCTTCTTCGGTCATTTCCAGCGGATCACGGAACACGTTGACCCCGGCGCAATTCACCAGCACGTCGATGCGACCGTGCAGCTCGATGGCCAGTTTGGCCATGGCGTGCAGATCCTGCTGACGCGAGACGTCGGCCTTGATCGCCTGCACATCGGCGCCCTGCTCGCGCCAATGCGCAGCGACTTTCTCGACCTTTTCAGCCTGGATATCGCTGATCACCAGTTTGGCCTGCTGCGAGGCGAAGGTCGCGACGATTGCTTCGCCGATGCCTTGAGCGGCACCGGTCAGCAGCACGACCTTGTTTTTCAGGCGCTCACCTTTCGGTGGCTCGGGCACCGGTGGCAGGGACAGAGGTTCAGCCATGAATCAGGACTCCTGTTCGAAAGCATAAAAAAACCGGGGATCTGACGATGTCCGGTCTGGAAGGCTTCTGGAACAAAACAGGCGAGCGCACGCCACGGTGCCGAAACGGCCCGAAGCGCTGACTCCGCTGTGGAGTGCGATGGAAATTCGCTGCATCACTTCACCTGTTTTGTTCTTTTTAAGTGTGAGTGCGTGTTACTGCTGGAGCCGACTATAAACCCGACCGCCAAATAATCTCAATATATAATTTTGCATCCCATATTTTGGGATTTATCCTGCGAAACGCGTACAGAGCTTTCCGGCGACATCAACCCGCAGCGACAGCACGGCGCCATCCAGCGGATGGTTCAGCGGACTTTTAGCGCTGGTGATGTACAGGGTTTTCAGGTCGGCGCCGCCGAATACGCAACTGGTCGGACGGCTGATGGGCAGATCGATCTTGCGGTCGATCTGGCCATCCGGTGTCAGGCGCAGCAGACAGCTGCCGTCCCAGCGAGCGTTCCACACGTAGCCTTCGGCGTCCATCGCCGAACCGTCCGGACCGCCGGGCTGATCGGAGCTGTACCAGGGCTGGGCGGGGTCGAGGTTGCCGTCGGTGTGGATGAAGTAGCGGTACAAAGTGCTGTCGAGGCTGTCGCCGAACAGCAACGTGGTGCCGTCGTCGCTCCACAGCAGCGTGTTGGGAATGCCCAGGCCGCGCAGCAATGGCGTGACGCGTTTATCCGGATCAACCCGGAACAGACCGCCGGACCGACGCGTGATCGGCAGATCCTCGCCCTGCTCGCCGATGTTGTTTTGCATGGTGCCGAGCCACAAGCGGCCCTGGCCATCGCAACGTGCCTCGTTGGCGCGGTTGCCCGGTTGCGGATCGGCTATGCAGAACAGCGTCAGTCGCGGCTCAAGTCCGGGGGAATCGAGATCGAGCCGGTAGACGCCGCTGCTCAGGGTCACCAGCGCGTCGCCGCTGGCGCAGGGAATGAACGCCGAGACGTGCTCCGGCATCTGCCAGATCTGCACGTTCTGCCCGATCAGCCGCAGCGCCTGCTGGCCAGCGATGTCCACCCAGTACAGCGCTTGGGTGGGCGCATCCCAGAACGGGCCCTCGCCCAGTTGCGCCCGATGCTCTGTCACCGCAGTCCACGTCATGCAACCTCCTGTCTTGTTGTTTTTGTCAGCTGGCTTTCTTGTCTGCCATCACCTGCGGGTAGAACCGCTTGATGGCCAGGTCGGCATTGTCGATCAGGGTCATGCAGGCCCACACCCCGCGCGCGGCATCGCGGGCGGCGATGGCGTCGGCCATGTCTTTGTGGATGGGCAGTGTGCGGCGCAATTCGTCGGGGTCGGCCGCGGACACTTCGAAGGACACGGCAAGCAGCGCGCCGAGGGCCGGCACCATTTGCTCGATGAATTGATTGTGGCTGGCGGCGAGAATGCATTCGTGGAAGAACTGGTCGGCGCGGTTGTAATCGATGCCGCTGTCGACCGCCCGTTCCAGCGCGTTGTAGGCCTGCCGCACGGCTTGCACCTGTTCGACGGTCGCCCGCTCGCAGGCCCAGCGCACCGCCATCGGTTCGATGGTGCGGCGCAGGTCGAGCAGGTCATCGACGAAGTTTTCCGGCAGACCGCTGCGCGACAGCCAGCCCACTACTTGCGGATCGAACAGGTTCCAGCGCTTGATCGGCAGCACTCGCGTGCCGACTTTCGGCCCGACTTCGAGCATGCCTTTGGCGACGAGGGTCTTGATGGCTTCGCGGATCACCGTGCGGCTGACACCGAGCTGCTCGCCCAGATCGGCCTCGACCTTGATCGCCTGTCCCGGCTTTACCTGGCCGGCGGCGATCCAGGCGCCCAGCCAGTCAACCGTTGATGCGTGAAAACTGCTCGACATGGACACCCCGAAGCCGTTCGCTGTGGGTGCCTACGCTAATCATCATACGATTGAGAGTCAACGACAAAAAACCGCAGCCTGCTTTCACAGACTGCGGTTTGTCTTAAGGTTCGAGGCCGATGCGGAAGAACTCGCCGCCACTCCAGACGCCCAGCCAACGCTGCCCATCGATTTCACGGCTGACTGCCAGCTCCACCAATTGGTAGAACACGTTGCGGTGGATCAGCGCTTCGAGATTGGTGCGCACATGCACATAGGGCGCGGGTTCTTGCGTTGTCGGATCGATCTCGACGCGGATCGGATGCTCCGCGCCGGCCTCGGTGATTTCATCGACATTGGTGGTAAAGCGCAGCAACTGCGCCTCTCCCTCGCCTTCCACCTCGACGGCAATTGCCACAAATGGCGCGTCATCGACCTTGATTCCGACTTTCTCCACTGGAGTAATCAGGAAATAATCATCGCCGTCGCGGCGGATGATGGTGGAGAACAGCTTGACCATTGGCTTGCGCCCGATCGGCGTGCCCAGGTAGTACCAGGTGCCGTCACGGGCGATGCGCATGTCGATGTCGCCGCAGAAATCCGGATTCCACAAGTGCACCGGCGGCAAGCCTTTGGTTTTGGGGATTTGCCCCAGCAGGTCATTGGCTTTTTGCGGGCCACTCATGGCGTACTCCTTGAATTACTGGTCCCCGACGCCCAGCAGGCTGCGCGCGTACTGCGCAAGCGGTGGGCCGATCAGGTCTTCGGGCTTGTTGTCGTGGAACGTCAGTAAACCGCCACGACTCTTGATCCGTGCAGTATCAATCAAATACTGGGTGCTGGTCTCGATCAACATGATCTGAATCACGCCGCCGTCGATACCGAGGCGATCCACGGCTTCCTGATCCAGCCACTCATCGGAGTTGCCGATGCGGTCGTCGGCCTTGGCGAAACGGGTGTACAGCAGGTAGTGGGCACCGGCGTCGCGGGCTTCGCCCATCGCCTGATCGAGGCCTTCCGGCGCACGGGCGCGGCGGACCATCGGGAAGTACTCGACGAAGCCTTTGAAGGCCTCTTCAGCCACTACGTTGGGCCGCGGGTAAGAACCACCCGGCGGCGCGAACGAGCCTTGCGCAATGTAGATGAACGAATCCGGCTGAATGCGGAAATTGTTTACGCGACGGCTGTCGCTGTGATCCAGCAGCCCAGCGTCGCTCATCTGGTAGCGAGTCCCTTCGGCCATGTCACTGACAGTCATACAGCCGCCCAGCGCCAAAACGGCCAGCAGCAAAACCAGGCTACGCATCCTAATCCTCCAGAAGCCGGTGACGGAAAACCGGCGAATGGCCGTAGGATGCAGCTTTTGCGCCAGTCCTTGGAAATGTGCAGGTATCCGCTTTGAAATAAGACTTCGTGGCTAAACCGGGTTCAGCCGCCGATGATCTTCATGACGGTGGCGCCCCCGGAGAACGCGACTTCCTGCTTGTCGCCCAACGCCTTGACCAGCAGTCGCTGCAACGCCGGCAGCGCCTCGTGACGTGGTTTGTCGAGCAGGTCACCGACGTAGTGACGGTTGCTCGACGACAGGCAGCCATGCAGCCATCCGGTGGACGACAGACGCAGGCGCGAGCAGGTTCGGCAGAACGGCACACTTTCGTTGGCGATAACGCCGAAGTTGCCCCTACCAGGAATCGCATAGCGAACCGCCGTGGCGTCCACCGGCGCGTCGGTTTGCGCGTACTCGTAATGTTCGCCGATCAGGCTAAGCAGCTGTTGCAGGCTGACGAACTGTTGCAGGAAGGCGTTGGAATCAGTGGCCAGGTGGCCCATGCGCATCAGCTCGATGAAACGCAGCTCGAAGCCGCGCTCGAGGCAGTAATCGAGCAGCGGCATCACCTGGTCGAGGTTTTGCCCGCGCAACGGCACCATGTTGACCTTGATCTTCATCCCCGCCGCTGCCGCCTGATCCATGCCATCCAGCACGGTGGCCAGATCGCCGCCACGGGCAATGCTGCGGAACGCGCCGGCGTCCAGGGTATCGAGGGAAACGTTGAGGCGTCGCAGGCCGGCATCGACCAGCAGCGGAAGTTTTTTCGCCAGAAGTTGACCGTTGGTGGTCAGGCTGATGTCTTCCAGGCCCATCCTGCCGACGGCGCTCATGAACGATTCGAGTTTGGGGCTGACCAGCGGCTCGCCACCAGTGATGCGCAGGCGCTCGATACCCGCGGCTTCGATCAGATAAGCCACGCCGCGTGCCATGGCCTCGGCCGACAATTCATCCTGCGCAGCCACCAGCCGCTTGCCGTTGGGCACGCAGTAGGTACAGGCGTAATTGCAGGCTGAAGTCAGACTGATCCGCAAATTGCGAAAACGCCTGCCTTGACGGTCAACGATCATGAAGCACTCCGGCGATGGAAAATCGAGCGGCTAAAACTTGACTCACAATTCAAGTTTTAGCAAGCCCTATGCCTGAGTATATTCCTGCGGTACTGCGCCATGTAGCGAAAAACACGGCGCATAAGGCAACTGAATGATTCAGCTGCTTGGCGTTTCAGGGTCGCGCTTGCGCTTGTTGCCCATGCGCACACCGATGTCCATCAGGAACTGGAAGAAACCTTCCTGATCTTCCAGCACATTGCTCCAGAACGGCGAGTGATACAGCGCCACCGCGCCGTGCACCAGCGCCCAGGATGCGCAGTAGTGGAAGTACGGCGGGACGTCTTCGAGCTTGCCTTCGCTGATGCGGCCCTTGATGAGCAGCGTCAGGCGTTCGAAGTTCGAGGCACGGATCTTGTGCAGCTCCTCGACCATCTCGGGCACCTGATTGCCCTTGACCACCTTCTCTTCCAGGCGATCGAACAGGCGATAGCGCTGCGGGTCGCGCATGCGGAATTCAAAGTAGGCACGGGACAGCGCTTCCTTGTCCTTGTCGACATCGGCCGAGTGCAACAGCTCGTTCAAGTCGCGCTCGTAATCGAGCATCAGGCGCAGATAGATTTCGGCCTTGGACTTGAAGTGCTTGTAGATCGTGCCTTTGCCGATACCCACGGCATCAGCAATCATCTCGACGGTGACACTGTCTTCACCTTGTTCGAGGAACAGCTTGAGCGCGGTATCGAGAATTTCTTGCTCGCGGCGACGAAACTCACGGACCTTACGAGGTTCTTTGTGCATAAGAAAAGGTCTGTAGGGGTCAAAATTCGAAGCCGCGTATTATGCCTAACTTGCGCAAAAATGCACGGATCATCCGACCATATCTGTGTTTCTTGTTCATTTCACGAACGTTTCGGGGGGAATGAGAACATAACCGAAGCGAACGTATTCCAAATTTGTTTAAAAACCCCGGCCGGCCAACTGGACTCGGCGCCAGACTGATCAATACTTGAACTGTCGGGCGACATCTCCCCCAAGTGTCGCGCCGGTAAAGGTACCAAGGGACCGCGTGCCTTTGTTTTACTCCTAATGGTCTTAACCCGGATTCACCCCCCAGAACCCGGGTTTTTTTTGCCTGCGATTCAGGCTTTTACATGCGCCAGCGGAAACAGTCGCTTGAAGTTCTCGGTGGTCTGCTCGGCAAAGCGCTCGTAGTTCTCGCCGCGCAGCATCGCCAGAAACTCTGCCACTTCCCGCACGTATTGCGGCAGGTTCGGTTTGCCGCGATACGGGATCGGCGCCAGATACGGCGAATCGGTTTCCACCAGCAGGCGATCGGCCGGAACCTTGCTCGCCACATCGCGCAGCGCATCGGCATTGCGGAAGGTGACGATGCCCGACAGGGAAATGTAATAACCCATGTCCAGCGCCGCCTTGGCCATGTCCCAGTCTTCGGTGAAGCAATGCAACACACCGGCCTGGGGCAGCGCGGCTTCGCGCAGCAGCTCGAGCGTATCGGCACGGGCGCCACGGGTGTGGATGATCACCGGTTTGCCAGTCTGCTGTGCTGCTTGCAGGTGCAGACGGAACGATTCCTGCTGCAGTTCGGCGGCTTCCGGCTCGTAGTGGTAGTCCAGACCGGTTTCGCCGATCGCCACCACTTTCGGGTGATTGAGCTCGTGCACCAGCCAGTCCAGCGCCGGCGCCGCGCCCGGCTGCACATCCAGCGGATGCACGCCAACCGAGCAATCGACATCGTCGTAACGCTCAGCGAGGGCTTTGACGTCGGCCGCGTTGTCGGCGCTAACGCCGATGCACAGGAAGTGTCCGACCCCGCGCTGACGGGCCGCATCCAGCGCGGCATCCAGGGAACCGTCGTGAGCGGCGAGGTCGAGGCGATCAAGGTGACAATGGGAATCTACGAGCATAAAAAGGACTGCAACTTACATCGTATGAGTGGGACGGTCGGACTTCAGGGCTCCGGCCAGATGAGTTTCGATGCGACTGCGCGCGGTGTTGTCGCCATCGTTGAATTGCACGCCGACGCCGGCTGCGCGGTTACCCTGGGCGCCTTTGGGGGTGATCCAGGCCACTTTGCCGGCCACCGGAATCTTCTCCGCCTCGTCCATCAGGTTCAGCAGCATGAACACCTCGTCGCCCAACTTGTAGCTCTTGTTGGTCGGGATGAACAGGCCACCGTTCTTGATGAACGGCATGTAGGCGGCGTAAAGGACCGACTTGTCCTTGATGGTCAGGGACAAGATGCCGTTACGCGGCCCCGGGCTGACAGGTTCATTCATGTTGACCTCCACTGCTGATGTTCAGAGTCTAGGTACACATTCTTATCTTTGACCAGGCAAGCTCGCCCATTGCACCAGCAACGCTTCCAGCAGCAACGCCGCATTGAGGTTGGCCTTGCTCAGGACTTTCTGACGCTGGGCGAGGATCCAGTCCTGAATATCCAGCACTTTAGGCTGAGCACTTTTCTGCGCCAGGTACTGCACGACCTTGCGCATATCGGTCAGGCCAAGGCCTGCTTCATCCTGGGTCAATTGATAGCGCAGGATCAGGCTCGACCAGTCGCAGAACCAGTCGAACAGCCGCAGCATCGGAATGTTTTTCCACTCCTCGGCCAGTTGCGTCGGCGATTGCTGCTGCTTGAGCAGCTTCTTCACGCCTTCGACAACCTGCGAACGCTGTTCACGCACGCCCTGCCCCTGCAACGTGACGGCAGCCAACGGCGAGCCGGCGGCCAGGGTCAACAGTTCGACCCGTTCGTCTTCGGAACATTCCGGCAATGCCTGAGCCAGCCATTGCAGGCTCATGGATTCGCTCGGCAGCGGACAGGCCTGCTGCACGCAGCGGCTCTTGATGGTCGGCAACAACCGGCTCGGCTGGTGGCTGACCAGCAGCAGCACGGTATCGCCGGACGGCTCCTCAAGGCTCTTGAGCAAGGCGTTGGCGGCGTTGATGTTCATCGACTCCACCGGTTCGATCAGCACCACCTTGCGCCCGCCCAGTTGTGCGGTCTGCACCACGAAACTGACCAGATCACGCACCTGGTCGACCTTGATCGCCTTGTCCGCTTCCTCCGGTTCGAGGATGTAATTGTCCGGGTGGCTGCCGGCCTTGAGCAGCAGACAGGATTTGCACTCGCCGCAGGCTTCAGGCGTCGGACGCTGGCACAGCAGGCTGGCCATCAGTCGCTCGGCCAGCGCGCGCTTGCCGATCCCGGCCGGCCCGTGCAGCAGATACGCGTGGGCATGCTGAGTGCGACCGGCCAGTTGCTGCCAGAGGCTGTCCTGCCACGGATAGGCCTCAGCCACGGCTCAGCTCCAGCAAATTCGGAATCAGGGTATCCAGCGATTGTTGAACCTTGGCCAACGGCTGACCGGCGTCGATCCGCACGTAACGCGCCGGATCGGCTTCGGCGCGCTTGAGGAAAGCACTGCGTACGGCCTCGAAAAACTCACGGCCTTCCAGCTCGAAACGATCCAGACGTCCACGAGCACTGGCGCGGGCCAAACCGATTTCCACCGGCAGATCGAAAATCAGCGTCAGGTCGGGACGCAAGTCGCCCTGCACGAAAGTCTCCAGCGCCGCGATGCGCTCCAGCGACAAGCCACGACCGCCACCCTGATAGGCGTAAGTCGAATCGGTGAAACGGTCACACAGCACGACCGCACCACGGGCCAGTGCCGGTCGAATGACTTCAGCCAGATGCTGGGCACGGGCGGCGAACACCAGCAACAGCTCGGTGTCCGGATTCATCACTTCGTCGACCGGGGCCAGCAACACCTCACGAATGCGCTCGGCCAGCGGCGTACCGCCGGGCTCGCGGGTCAGCACCACTTCAATACCGGCGGCGCGCAGGCGCTCGGCGAGGTATTCGCGGTTGGTGCTTTTGCCGGCGCCTTCCGGGCCTTCCAGGGTAATAAACAAGCCAGTCACAGGCAGTCCTTAATCAAAGTCATTGCGTGTTTTGGGGAGCGGAGGCTTCCGGTTCCGGCGTCGGCGCAGGCTCTTGAGCAGGCGGCTGCGGCAACGACTCCGGTGCAGTGTCGGGAGAGGCGGCAGGTATCGCCTCCTCGGCTGCCGGAGCGGTTTCGGGCGCAGTCGTCGGCGCCGGGCTCGAGCGGTAATCCGCGCGCCGCTTGAGCTGGTACTCGCGCACCGCATTGTTGTGCGCGTCCAGATCATCGGAGAACACGTGACTGCCATCGCCACGGGCAACAAAGTAGAGGCTGGTGCCATCCACCGGGTTGAGTGCGGCGTGAATGGCTTCACGTCCGACCATGGCGATCGGCGTCGGCGGCAGGCCGGGAATCATGTACGTGTTGTACGGCGTGGCTTCCTTGAGATGCGCACGAGTCAGCTTGCCGTTGTAGCGGTCACCCAGGCCGTAGATCACCGTCGGATCGGTCTGCAGCTGCATGCCCAGCGCCATGCGACGTACAAAGACGCCGGCAATCTGGCCACGTTCCTGAGGCACGCCGGTTTCCTTCTCCACCAGCGACGCCATGATCAGCGCCTGATAGGGCTCGGTGTAAGGCACGTCGGCGGAGCGTTTTTCCCACTCCTTGGCCAGCACTTCGTCGAGACGGTCGAAAGCCTTTTTCAGCAGTTCGGTATCGGTCACGCCGCGCACGAAGCGGTAGGTATCGGGGAAGAAGCGGCCTTCAGGGAACAGGCCCTTGTGACCGATTTTGGCCATCACATCACTGTCGCTCAGGCCGTTGAGGGTCTGCTCGATCTTTTCATCTTTGGCCAGCGCGGCGCGCACTTGATGGAAATTCCAGCCTTCGACCAGGGTCAGGCTGTACTGAACCACATCGCCGCGCTTCCACAGGTCGATCAGGCCGTTGACGGTCATGCCCGGCTGCATGCGGTATTCACCGCTGTGAATCGGCGTGCCGGCGAGGTTGAAACGCCAATAGACCCGCAGCCAGAACGCGTCCTTGATGACGCCATCGGCTTCGAGTCCAAGAAAAGTACGGGTCGGGGTTGATCCCTTTGGCACATCCAGCAGTTCTTCCTGCGTGATGTTCAGGGGCTGTTCCAGTGCCGAATGAATCTTCCAGGCGCTGGCGCCCAACAGCAGCCCTGCCAGAACCAGTCCGGTTTCCAGCAGCAGCAAAAGTTTACGTCTCACGAATCAGGCATCCAGTAGCGCGCGGGCAATGGTTTGCAGTTTACGGGTGAGCGGGCCAACCGGCCAGCTCAGAGCAGCACAGGCGCGTACCGGCCAGACGCCATACACGCTGTTGCAGACAAAGACTTCATCGGCCCATTGCAGCTGTTCGAGGGGGATGTCGGTGATTTGCACGGGGATGCCCAGGGACTCTGCCTGAAACAATATTTCTGCGCGCATCACCCCGGCCACGCCGCAGCGTTTCAGGTCCGCCGTGATCAGCACACCGTCACGCACCAGGAACAGATTGCTGAACACGCCTTCGATCACCCGACCGGCCTGATCGAGCATCAAACCTTCGGCGTGTTCACTGTCATGCCATTCGGCGCGGGCAATGACCTGTTCCAGTCGATTGAGGTGTTTGAGCCCGGCGAGCAACGGCTGCCTGGACAGGCGCGTGCTGCACGGAAACAGGCGAACGCCCTGCTCGGCGTGAGCCGCTGGATAAGCCGCGGGAGGATTGCCTTGCAGAATGCGTCGCCCCTGCGCTGAAGGATCCGGCGCATAACCGCGCAATCCGTCGCCACGGGTGAGGATGAGTTTGAGCACGCCCTCGCCCATCGCGGCGGCATAGGATTGCAGCTCATGGCGAACCCGCTCGATGTCGGCTGCGATGGCCAGACGCGCACAGCCGTCGGCCAGACGCGTCAGATGCCGATCCAGCAGCAACGGTTGACCGCTACGCACGGCGATGGTCTCGAACAGGCCGTCGCCGTAAGCCAGGCCGCGATCTTTCAGCGACAGAGCGTCAGCCGGCAGACCGTCGACCCAGCAGTCCATCAGCCGGCGAACCGACGGAACGCCAACGTGCCGTTGGTGCCGCCGAACCCGAACGAATTGGACAGCACGACATCGATATCCATGTTGCGCGCGGTGTGCGGCACGAAATCGAGGTCGCAGCCTTCGTCCGGCTCATCGAGGTTGATGGTTGGTGGCGCCACCTGGCTGTTGATCGCCAGCACGCTGAAGATCGCCTCGACCGCGCCCGCCGCACCCAGCAGGTGACCGGTCATGGACTTGGTGGAGCTGACTGCCAGCTTGTAGGCGTGATCACCGAACACCGACTTGATCGCGTTGGCTTCAGCGAGGTCACCGGCCGGGGTCGAAGTGCCGTGGGCGTTGATGTATTGCACTTGATCGACGTTGATCTTCGCATCGCGCAGCGCGTTGGTGATGCAGCGCGCGGCACCAGCGCCGTCGGCGGGTGGCGAAGTCATGTGGAAGGCGTCGCCACTGGTGCCGAAACCGATCAGCTCGGCGTAGATGGTCGCGCCACGGGCCTTGGCGTGCTCGAGCTCTTCAAGCACCAGGGCGCCGGCGCCGTCGGACAGCACGAAGCCGTCACGGCCCTTGTCCCACGGACGGCTGGCGCGGGTCGGCTCGTCGTTGCGGGTCGACAGCGCACGGGAAGCACCAAAGCCACCCATGCCCAGACCGCACGCGGCCATTTCGGCACCGCCGGCAATCATCACGTCGGCTTCGTCGTACATGATGTTGCGCGCCGCCATGCCGATGCAGTGCGTACCGGTGGTACACGCTGTGGCGATGGCGTAGTTAGGCCCCTGTGCACCCAGGTGGATGGACAGGAAACCGGAAATCATATTGATGATCGAGCCAGGCACAAAGAACGGAGAAATCCGGCGCGGGCCAGTCTCGTGCAGCGTGCGGCTGGTTTCTTCGATGTTGGTCAGACCGCCGATACCCGAACCCATGGCCACGCCAATGCGTTCACGGTTGGCATCGGTGACTTCCAGACCGGCATTGCGTACGGCTTGAAAGCCGGCCGCCAGACCGTACTGAATGAACAGGTCGAGCTTGCGCGCTTCCTTGACCGACAGGTATTCCTCGACATTGAAGCCCTTTACCGAGCCGCCAAAGCGGGTGGAATAGGCAGAAAGGTCGGTGTGTTCGATCAGACCAATGCCACTGCGGCCAGCCAGAATGCCCTGCCAACTGCTCGGCACATCCGTGCCCAGTGGCGACAACATACCCATACCGGTGACTACGACGCGTCTACGCGACACAGCACTCTCCTTTTTCAAATGACGACTTTGCATCAGGCCTAAAGAAAAAACCGCACGCCATGATGGCAGTGCGGTTTTTCCATGACAGCAAGCAACGATTACAAACTATTACGCCTGGTGGCTAGTAACGTAGTCGATTGCAGCTTGTACAGTAGTGATCTTCTCAGCTTCTTCGTCAGGGATTTCGGTCTCGAATTCCTCTTCCAGAGCCATCACCAGCTCAACGGTGTCAAGGGAGTCGGCACCCAGGTCTTCTACGAAGGAAGCGGTGTTGACCACTTCTTCTTCTTTAACACCCAGTTGCTCGGCAACGATTTTCTTGACGCGCTCTTCGATGGTGCTCATACCTTGTTTTCACTCCTAATGGACAAATTCAGGCAGCTGGCCAGTGGGTAAGTGTATAGAAAGACTTTTCAGCTTTTCAACTGAAAGCTTCACTCCTCAAACCCTGCGGCCCTCTGCCTATAAATAGATTGCAGCTTTATAACGGATTTTAGACAGCTCGTATGACATTTTTTTGAAGCAATCCGTCACATTTGAATTACATGTACATCCCGCCGTTAACCGGGATTGTAGCCCCGGTCACGTATGCCGCACCGTCGGATGCAAGAAAAGCGACCACGGACGCGATCTCTTGAGCTTGTCCCAGACGGCCCAGCGGAATCTGCGTCTGCAAGGCTTCACGCTGTGCTTCAGGCAGCTCGCGAGTCATATCGGTGTCGATGAACCCTGGGGTTACCGAGTTGACCGTAATCGAACGCGAACCGACTTCACGCGCCATGGCACGGCTGAAACCTTCCAGACCGGCCTTGGCGGCTGCATAGTTTACTTGGCCAGCGTTGCCCATGGCACCCACCACCGAGCCAATACTGATAATTCGGCCCCAACGCGCCTTGGTCATGCCGCGCAGAACGCCCTTGGACAGGCGATACAGACTGTTCAGGTTGGTATCGATCACGTCGTACCACTCGTCGTCTTTCATGCGCATCATCAGGTTATCGCGGGTGATGCCGGCATTGTTGACCAGAATCGCCACCGGCGCACCGAACTGCTCCTGGATGCTCGCCAACACTTTGGTGACCGATTCGTCGCTGGTGACGTTCAGTTCGAAACCTGCGCCCTGGATGCCGTTTTCCTTCAGGGTCGCAGCAATACGCTCGGCGCCCGAAGCGGAAGTCGCGGTGCCAACAACGATGGCGCCCTGACGACCCAGTTCCAGTGCGATAGCCTGGCCGATGCCACGGCTTGCGCCGGTGACCAGTGCAACTTTACCTTGCAGACTCATGCAAGCTTCTCCTGATTCAGACAGCCACTGCGCGAGCAGCAGCAAAAGCGTCTGGGGTATTGAGGTTGGAAGTCGAAACGCCTTCGGCGCAACGTTTGTTCAGACCGGCCAGCACCTTGCCAGGGCCGCACTCGACCAGATTGGTCGCACCTTTGGCGGCCAGGGTCTGTACGGACTCGACCCAGCGGACCGGCTTGTAGAGTTGCTCCAGCAGATCACGCTTGAGGGTTTCCAGATCCGCCGGCACCTGAGCGCTGACGTTCTGTACCACAGGGATCTGCGGTGCCTGCCAGTCGATGGCAGCGATGGACTCGGCGAAGCGCTCGGCAGCCGGACGCATCAGCTCGCAGTGCGAAGGCACGCTGACCGGCAGCGGCATGGCGCGCTTGGCGCCACGGGTCTTGCAGCCTTCAATGGCGCGCTCAACGGCAGCCTTGGCACCGGCGATCACCACCTGACCCGGGGAGTTGAAGTTCACCGCGCTGACCACTTCGCCTTGCGCCGCTTCGGCACAGGCTGCCAGCACGTCAGCATCTTCCAGACCGAGGATGGCAGCCATGCCGCCCTGCCCGGCCGGAACAGCTTCCTGCATCAGCTGGCCACGGCGCTCAACGAGTTTTACCGCATCGGCAAGGCTCAGGCTGCCGGCAGCGACCAGCGCGCTGTATTCACCCAGGCTGTGACCGGCAACGAAGGCCGGACGCGCACCACCTTCCGCCAGCCACAGACGCCACAGGGCGATCGAAGCGGTCAGAATGGCCGGTTGGGTTTTATCGGTTTGATTGAGCAGCTCTTCCGGGCCCTGCTGGGTCAGCGCCCACAGGTCGTAGCCCAGAGCATCGGATGCTTCTTTGAAAGTTTCGAGGATCAGTGGATGTTGCGCGCCCAGCTCGGCCAGCATGCCGAGGGACTGCGAACCCTGTCCTGGAAAGACGAATGCGAGGGAAGCAGACATGTAACAAGCCCCTAATGATCTTGTCGTCGGAAAAATGGCATCCCGCTAGAGGGACGCAAGAAACTGACAGTTGGATGGCCCTTTGAACCGGGCGGTCACATTTAAGCATTGTCCGACGAAAACGCCTAAGACAACAAATCCTCCAGACGGCCGTGCAGGCGTTCGGGAAGATTCTCCTGAATCTCGATCAGCGCTCGCTGAATGGCACTCTGAAATCCCTGAACCCCGGCCGAACCGTGACTTTTCACGACAATGCCCTGCAAACCGAGGAAGCTTGCGCCGTTATGTCGCGCCGGTGCCAGATCAGCCTGCAGACGCTTCATCAATGGCAACGCCAGAGCGCCGACAGCGCGGGAGGCGAGGTTTTTCTTGAACAAAGCCTCGATGCGCGCAGCGATCATGGTCGCCAGGCCTTCGCTGGACTTGAGCAGAATATTGCCGACAAAACCATCGCAAACCACCACGTCCGCCTCGCCGCGATACAAACCGTCACCTTCGATGAAGCCGATGTAATTGATGCCCCGGGCAGCCTGCAGCAACGTCGCAGCAAGCTTGACCTGCTGATTGCCCTTGATGTCTTCGGTGCCGATATTCAGCAGCGCGACACGCGGGCGAGCGATACCCAGCGTTTGCGCCGCCACGGAACCCATCACGGCGAACTGCAACAGATGCTCGGCACTGCAATCGACGTTGGCGCCCAGATCAAGCAACTGGCAATAGCCCTTCTGAGTAGGGATCGCGGCGACCATGGCCGGACGATCAATCCCCGGCAGGGTCTTGAGCACAAATCGCGACAGCGCCATCAAGGCACCGGTATTGCCGGCACTGACACAGGCCTGAACCTTGCCGTCACGCAGCAATTCGAGAGCGACACGCATCGACGAGTCCGGCTTGCCACGCAGGGCCTGAGCAGGTTTTTCGTCCATGGTGATGACTTCGGACGCCGGAACAATCGTCAGGCGCGCGCGATCGGCAGCCGATTGGCCGGTGATCAGTTCTTCAAGAAGGGAGGGTTGACCGACGAGGGTCAGGTGCAGCGAGGGCGTAGCAGAAAGGCAAGCAAGGCTGGCCTGAACAATGCTGCGGGGACCGAAGTCCCCGCCCATTGCGTCAATCGCGATGACTTGAGCGGACAAGTGATTACTCGTCAGCGCCCTTGTCGATCACTTTACGGCCACGGTATACGCCTTCTGGCGATACGTGGTGACGCAGGTGAACTTCACCAGTGGTTTTTTCTACAGACAGGGTGCTAGCCTCGAGAGCGTCGTGCGAACGGCGCATGTCACGGGCAGAGCGGGATTTTTTGTTCTGCTGAACAGCCATAATTGATTAACTCCTAAACGTTTGGGTCACGCTTTAACTGCGCCAATACACTGAACGGGTTGGACCGCGTTACCTCGTCCTCGCTCGGTTCGGGCTCATCTGCTCCCGCCGGCTGCTGGCATTCTTCCGGATGATGAGCAGGCACAATGGGCAAGGCGAGCAGAAGCTCCTCCTCGATCAGTGACTGCAGATCCAATGGATCTTCGCCCAGTTCCAGCACGTCATAACCTTTCGGTAACGACTGGGTATTCGCACCCTCCTTCACAACAGCGTAACTGCATTCGCTGTGGATCGGCAGGGTGACCAGCTCAAGACAACGCTGGCAAACCATTTTGACTTCAGTGTCGATAAAGCTGTGGATCACCACAGATTTACGTTCATCTCGTTCAAAAACGAATTTTGCCTGCACCGTACCGACATCGTCGGAAAGCGGGTCGCAGAGTCTCTTCAAATCGGCCAGCAGCAGTTCACCTTGAAGGGTGGTGCCACGGTCAGCCAATTTGCGCGGGTCAACGTGAGGTGGAATCGGGTCATTCAACATAGGCGCAGCATTATAGGGATGCACCCACCCATGTCAAAGGAAATTGTGCCCTGTCCGTCACTTGCGCGCCTCCGCTAGAATCTGTCGCCTGCCTCTGGAGATGCGAATGCTGCCTTTATTACTCGCTTCAAGCTCGACCTATCGTCGGGAATTGCTCAGCCGCCTGCGCCTGCCGTTCGTCTGCAGCTCACCGGATATCGATGAAAGCCATCGCCCGGACGAGTCGGCAATCGAGCTGGTCAAACGCCTCGCCGAACAGAAAGCCCGCGCCCTGGCCGACAGCCACCCCGCTCACTTGATCATCGGCTCCGATCAGGTTGCGGTACTCGGCGAGCGCATCATCGGCAAGCCGCACACCTTCGAAAACGCCCGCGAACAACTGATGGCCGCCAGCGGCGCCAGCGTGACCTTCCTCACCGGCCTGGCCCTGCTCAACAGCCAGACGGGCCACTGCCAAGTCGACTGCGTGCCTTTCACCGTGCACATGCGCGTACTGGATCAGGCCCGCGTCGAGCGCTATCTGCGCGCCGAGCAGCCCTACGACTGCGCCGGCAGCTTCAAGGCCGAGGGACTGGGCGTGAGCCTGTTTCAATCCACCGAAGGCCCGGACGCTACTAGCCTGATCGGCCTGCCACTGATTCGCCTGATCGACATGCTGTTGACGGAAGGCGTAGAGATTCCCTGACCCACAAAAAACCGGCCCTCAGGCCGGTTTTTCTTGCAGCATTCGATCAGCGCAACGACGGGCCGTTGAAACCCATCCACATTGCCAGTTTCTCGGCAACGCTGGCGCCGAGCTTCTTCGAGAAGCGATCGAACGGCGATTCCTGAACGGTGAAGTCCACCAGTTCTTTTTCGCCAATCACGTCACGCGCCACCGAGCTGGCATTGCCCAGACCATCGATCAACCCCAGCGGCAGGGCCTGCTCGCCAGACCAGACCAGCCCGGAGAACAGCTCCGGATGCTCCTTGTCCTTCAGGCGATCACCACGCCCCTGCTTGACGCTGTTGATGAACTGCTTGTGCGTGGTATCCAGCACACTTTGCCAAAACGCGGTCTCTTCCGGCTTTTGCGGCTGGAACGGATCGAGGAACGCCTTGTGCTCGCCAGAAGTGTAAGTGCGACGCTCGACGCCAAGCTTCTCCATCGTGCCGACAAACCCGTAACCGGCCGCCGTCACACCAATGGAACCCACCAGACTGGCCTTGTCGGCGTAGATCTGATCCGCCGCACTGGCGATGTAATAGGCACCGGAAGCGCCCAGGTCCGAAATCACCGCGTACAGCTTGGTGTCGGGGTGCAGGCCACGCAGGCGCTTGATTTCGTCATACACATAACCCGACTGCACCGGACTGCCGCCCGGGCTGTTGATGCGCAGGATTACGCCTTTGACCTTCTTATCTTCGAACGCTGCACGCAGGCTGCCGACGATGTTGTCGGCGCTGGCAGGCTCTTTGTCGGCGATCATGCCGGTGACGTCGATCAACGCGGTGTAGTTGGAGCTGCGCGTAGCGCTTTTCTCCATATCCATCAACGGCGTGAACAGAATCAGCGCAACAAACAGATAAACAAAGGTCAGCAACTTGAAGAAGATGCCCCAGCGCCGCGAACGACGCTGCTCCTGCACGCCGGCCAGCAGAGTCTTTTCCAGCAGCTTCCAGCTTTTCGCATCACCGTCGTCGGCAGTTGCCTTGGCCGGTGCTTTCCATTCGTCGGTCATGCCATCCACCCCAGCAAAAACGTATTAAGCCTGCTGCCCCAGCCAGGCGTGCAATTCGGAAAAATGGTCGATCGACAGTCGCGGCTCGAACTGCTGCAGTGATTCGATCGATTGCGCGCCATAACTGACCGCCACCGAATCCATCCCCGCATTGCGCGCCATCAGCAGGTCGAAGGACGAATCGCCGACCATCAACGCCTGTTCGGCACGCACACCGCAGTGAGCGAGTATCTGCTCCAGCATCAGAGGGTGCGGCTTGCTCGCAGTTTCATCGGCAGCGCGGGTGATATCGAAATAATCTTCCCAGCCATTGGCCTTGAGCACCCGATCCAGACCGCGACGATTCTTGCCGGTCGCGACAGCCAGGTGATAGCCCTGCTCGCGAAAGGACGCCATCGACTCGACTACGCCTTCGAACAACGGCGAAGGCACGGCTTCTGCAGCGATGTAGTGATCGGCGTAATACTCGCGAAACAAGGTCATTTCGGCATCGCTGATTTCGGGATACAGCGTACGGATCGCCTCGGGCAAGCCCAAACCGATAATGCCTTTGACGGCAAAGTCATCACGCAGCTCGAAACCGGAGCGCCCGGACGCCGAGTGCATCGCCTCGACAATCCGATGTATGGAGTCGGCCAGCGTGCCGTCCCAATCGAAAATCAGCAGCTTGTAATCAGATGGGCGCACTCAATCGCTCCACAGTCTTGGCCCACATTTCATCGACCGGTGCCTGCAACTTGAGCTCACCGCCATCGGGCAGCGGCACGGTCAGCATGTACGCGTGCAGGAACAGGCGCTTGCCGCCCAGATCACGGATTTCCTTACTGAAACCATCATCGCCGTACTTGGTGTCACCGGCAATGCAGTGCCCTGCGTGCAACGTATGGACGCGGATCTGGTGCGTGCGACCGGTGATCGGCTTGGCTTCGATCAAAGTGGCAAAATCGCCAAAGCGACGCAGGACCTTGAACACGGTCACAGACTCCTTGCCCTCCTCCTCGTCGACCTCGACCATGCGCTCCCCGGAGCGCAGATTGCTCTTGCCGAGCGCCGCACGGACTTGCTTGATCGAGGTCGCCCAATTGCCGCGAACCAGTGCCATGTAACGCTTGTCGACACCGTCACCGCGCAACGCGGCATGCAAGTGGCGCAACATGCTGCGCTTCTTGGCGATCATCAGCAGGCCGGAGGTGTCGCGATCGAGACGGTGAACCAGTTCCAGCTCCTTGGCATCGGGGCGCAACTGACGAAAGGCTTCGATAACGCCGTAATTCAGGCCGCTGCCACCGTGAACCGCAATGCCGGCGGGCTTGTTGATCACGATCAGGGCCTTGTCTTCGTAGACAATCGAGGCTTCCAAGCGCTGCAACAGGCCTTGGGCCAAAGGCACCGGCTCGTCACGCTCAGGCACACGAACAGGCGGCACGCGCACGATGTCGCCGGCCTGCAGCTTGTATTCGGGCTTGATCCGACCTTTGTTCACACGCACTTCGCCTTTGCGCAAAATGCGGTAAATCAAGGTCTTGGGCACGCCTTTGAGCCGGGCGAGGAGGAAATTGTCGATTCGTTGGCCGGCATATTCCGGCGAGACCTCAAGCAATTGAACGCCTGGAGTCGAAGGGGCAGTAGTCGTCATGGCGCCGATGATAACAATTTTTATGGAATTGAAGCACTTAATCATTGCTGCTATAGTCGCGAACGCCGCCAAAAGCGGCCTGGACAGCGGAACCACGGTCAAAAACCGGCCCTGACCAACGCAATTCACCAGGACGCGAGGCCGTCCTACGGGGCTTTTGCTACGTAACGGTGGAGTTTGCAGCTGTAACAAGCGCAGGTGACATGAGGCCTGAATCACGCCGCAAAGCAGAGTTTTGACTCGCCACGCGAGCCATATTCACGGCCAGTTCACAAAGTGCAGTCAGCCGCGGATGACCCCGAGCGAAGACTCCGGAAACACCGCCTGAATTAGCCATGATGCGTGACCTCCCCTTTCGGAGCTCACGGTAAATGCCAACCCGCTGCGGATTCTGCGCGCGGCAGCACCCGAATTATCAGGGATACGTGTAGGGTGGAGATGCACAACCGCTGGACTGTGTAGCAACAGGTTTTATCAAGACGCTTCATCTCGTCCACAGCCACCGGTTGATTCCTCCTCCTGACTGAGTGCTTAAGTAGCCACAGCAAGCAGGACGCGTACGTCGCGATAACGGCCCAATTGGCCGGACATCGCTGGACACGGGAATGGCCAACCACTCCCGACGCACCTGACACCGACCGTGAGAAGTCGTGTGTGCCGAACGCCGTTTCCGGCAGCCCGGAAACCGACGGTACTACATGAAAAGAATGCTGATTAACGCAACTCAACCCGAAGAGTTGCGTGTTGCACTGGTAGATGGCCAGCGCCTCTACGACCTGGACATCGAATCCGGTGCACGCGAGCAGAAAAAGGCCAACATCTATAAAGGCCGCATCACTCGCATCGAACCAAGCCTTGAGGCTGCCTTTGTCGATTTCGGCTCCGAGCGCCACGGCTTCCTGCCCCTCAAAGAAATCTCCCGCGAATACTTCAAGAAAGCCCCTGAAGGCCGCGTCAACATCAAGGACGTCCTGAGCGAAGGCCAGGAAGTCATCGTTCAGGTCGAAAAAGAAGAACGTGGCAACAAGGGCGCAGCCCTGACCACCTTCATCAGCCTGGCCGGTCGTTACCTCGTTCTGATGCCGAACAACCCGCGTGCCGGCGGCATCTCCCGTCGCATCGAAGGCGAAGAGCGCAACGAACTGCGTGAAGCGCTGAACGGTCTGGTCGCTCCGGCCGACATGGGTCTGATCGTGCGCACTGCAGGCCTGGGCCGCAGCAGCGAAGAAATGCAGTGGGACCTCGATTACCTGCTGCAACTCTGGACCGCCATCAAAGAAGCCTCGCTGGATCGTTCCGCGCCGTTCCTGATCTACCAGGAAAGCAACGTCATCATCCGCGCCATCCGCGATTACCTGCGCCAGGACATCGGCGAAGTGCTGATCGACAGCGTTGAAGCCCAGGACGAAGCCCTGACCTTCATTCGCCAGGTGATGCCGCAGTACGCCAGCAAGATCAAGCTTTACGAAGACAGCGTTCCGCTGTTCAACCGTTTCCAGATCGAAAGCCAGATCGAGACCGCTTTCCAGCGCGTCGTTGAACTGCCGTCCGGCGGCTCCATCGTCATCGATCCGACCGAAGCCCTGGTGTCCATCGACATCAACTCGGCGCGCGCCACCAAAGGCAGCGACATCGAAGAAACCGCCCTGCAGACCAACCTTGAAGCGGCTGAAGAAATCGCCCGTCAGTTGCGCCTGCGCGACATCGGCGGCCTGATCGTCATCGACTTCATCGACATGACCCCTGCCAAGAACCAGCGCGCCGTGGAAGAGAAAGTCCGCGAATGCCTGGAAGCCGACCGCGCCCGCGTGCAGATCGGTCGCATCTCGCGCTTCGGCCTGCTGGAAATGTCCCGTCAGCGCCTGCGTCCTTCGCTCGGCGAAAGCAGCGGCATCGTCTGCCCGCGTTGCAGCGGCACCGGCATCATCCGTGACGTCGAATCGCTGTCCCTGGCGATCCTGCGCCTGATCGAAGAAGAAGCCCTGAAAGACCGCACCGCCGAAGTTCGCGCTCAAGTGCCGATCCCGGTGGCCGCGTTCCTGCTCAACGAAAAACGCAACTCGATCACCAAGATCGAACTGCGCACCCGCGCCCGCATCGTCATCCTGCCGAACGATCACCTCGAAACCCCGCATTTCGAAGTTCAGCGTCTGCGTGACGACAGCCCGGAAGCCGCGACCAACCAGTCCAGCTACGAAATCGCTGCCGCTGCCGCCGACGTCGAAGACGTCCAGCCAGCCGCCGCGACCCGCACCCTGGTGCGCCAGGAAGCCGCCGTCAAGACCGCTCCGGCCCGCGCCAACGCTCCGGTTCCGACCGAAGTCGCCGCTCCGGCCCCGGCACCTGCTCCGGTTGCCGCGCCAGAGCCAAGCCTGTTCAAAGGCCTGGTGAAGTCGCTGGTCAGCCTGTTCGCCACCAAGGAAGAACCTGTAGCTCCGGTTGTGGTTGAAAAACCAGCCACCGAGCGTCCGGCCCGCAACGAAGAGCGTCGCAACGGTCGTCAGCAGAGCCGCAACCGTAACGGTCGCCGCGATGAAGAACGCAAGCCGCGCGAAGAACGTGCACCGCGTGAAGAGCGCGCCCCACGTGAGCCGCGTGAAGAGCGTCAGCCGCGCGAACCACGTGAAGTCCGCGAGCCGCGCGAATCCCGTGACGAAGCACCGGTAGCCCGCGAAGAACGCGCACCACGCGCCCCTCGTGAAGAACGTGCACCACGTGCTCCACGTGAAGATCGCAAGCCGCGTGGCGAGCGTGAAGAACGCGTACGTGAACTGCGCGAACCTCTGGATGCCGCTCCGGCCGTTGCTGCCGCCGCCACCGCTGAAGAGCGTCCGGCCCGTCAGCCGCGTGAAGAACGTGCGCCACGTCCTCCGCGTGAAGAGCGTCAACCGCGTGCCGAACAGGCCGCTGCTGCCGTCGCTGAAGAAGAAATCACCACCAACGAAGAGCAACTGCAGGAAGACGGTTCGGAGAACGCCGAAGGCGATCGTCCACGCCGCCGCTCCCGTGGTCAGCGTCGTCGCAGCAACCGTCGCGAGCGTCAGCGTGATGCCAATGGCAACGTGATCGAAGGTTCGGAAGAATCCGAGTCCGGCGAAAACACCCAGGCGCCAAGCACTGCCGATCTGGCTGCTGGTCTGGCTGTGACCGCTGCGGTTGCCAGCACCGCGATCAGCGCTCCGGCTGAAGCTCAGGCCCACGAGCAAGCTGAACGCGCTACCGCTGCAACACTGGAAACTGCTCCAGTAGAAGCGCCGGTTGTTGAAGCAACCACTCCGGTAGAAGTAGCTGCCGCTCCGGAAGTCGAAGTGGCTCCGGCTCGCGAAGCTCAGCCTCAAGCTGAAGTGGCTGCCGAACCAGCGGTGACCTTCCAAGCACCAGCCGTAGTTGAAGAGTCGGTTGTCGAAACCGTCGCAGAAACCGTGACCGAAACCGTGCGTGAAGTTCGCGAAGAACAGACCGCATTCAACTGGGTCGCCGAGCCAGCTGTCGCAGAAACACCAGCGCCAGTGGTTGAAGCACCTGTTGTTGAAGAAGCCAAGACTGCCGAGCCAGTAGTGGTTGCCGAACCGGCACCGGTCGTTGAAGCCCCTGTGGTTGAAGCGCCAGTTGTCGCCGAAGCACCTGCCCCGGTAGTTGAAGCGTCTCCAGTTGTCGCGCCGGTCAGCGCCCTGACCCCAAGCGGCCGCGCACCAAACGACCCGCGTGAAGTGCGTCGTCGCAAGCGTGAAGAAGAGCGTCTGCAGAAGGAAGCCGAACTGGCTGCCGCTGCTGCTCCAGTCGCTGCCGAGCCAGTGGTTGCCGAAGTGGTTGAGGCAGCTCCTGCCCCGGTCGCTGAAGAAGCTGCCGTTGAAGCCGTGATTGCCGAAGCACCACGCTCCGTTCAGGAAGCGGTCGAGCAACACGAAGAGGCCCAGGAAAAAGAACACGAGCCTAAACCTCTCGTCTGATTCCAAAAGCCAATAAAAAGCCCCGCCTGGTGATCCAGGCGGGGCTTTTTTATGCCTCAAGGTTTTATCAGGATGGCGGGAAAACCAGCGCATCCGGCACGTCGATATCCCACAACACACCCGGATCATCCACCGCGACTTCAATCACTCGTCCTTGGGCAAACAGCGGTCTGGCGCCGCGGTCACCGGACAAAGACATCAGTCCCGCTGCGAAAGATCGACCAAACCCGACCGGATGCCCATAGTCACCGTTCAACGTCGGTACGCTGACCGCATCCTCGGCAATCGCCGCCACGACCCGTTCCATGCTCGACGGCAGGATGAACGGCATGTCGCCCAGCACAATCAGCCAGCCATCGGCATCCGGGCAAGCCGCCACACCCGCCGCGATGCTGTCGCCCATTCCCGTGGATTCGATCGAGACAATGTCACACCCATAAGCCTGCGCCATGCGCATTGCCTGCGGGCGCGCCTCGGTCGTCACCAGCACTCGCTGGTCGAGGCTCGCCGGCAGGCTCACCAGCACCTGCTCGATCACCGAACGCACCGCGCCATCACGCCCGGTGCAATCGGCCAGCAGCTTGTCCTTGTTGACACCCGCCACTTCGCGAAAGCGGCTGCCCTCGCCCGCCGCCAGAACAATCACTCCGATGGATCGGCTCATACACTCTCCACTGTTTTCTTCTGCTTGAGCTCGACACCATTCTTGATCGCGACGATTTCGGCCAACAGCGACAAGGCGATTTCCGCCGGGGAATGGCTGCCAATATGCAAACCGATCGGCCCGTGCAAACGGGCGATGGCCGCTTCCGACAAGCCTAGCTCAGCCAGATTTTCCCGACGTTTGCGGCTATTGACCCGCGAGCCGAGCGCACCGACATAGAACGCTTTGGAATCGAGCGCCGTGAGCAGCGCCATGTCGTCCAGCCGTGGATCATGAGTCAGCGCGACAATCGCCGTGCGTTCATCGGTCTGGATGTTCAGCACCGCTTCATCCGGCATACCGGGCACAAACCTCCCATGCTGCTCTTCCCAGCCATAGACGAACTCGGTGCGCGGATCACAGATCAGCACTTCGAAATCCAGCAGCCGCGCCATCTCGGCCACATACCGCGACAACTGCCCGGCGCCGATCAACAGCAGGCGCCAGCGTGGGCCATAGATGGCGCGCAGGGTCTGGCCGTCGAAACTCAATGCGTCGGTCTTGCCGGCCGGTCGCAGCACCACCTCGCCAGTGCCGATGTTCAGCTCGCGAGCGACGATTTCGTGGGCTTCGCAGCGATCCAGCAACTCGGCGACCCACGCCGGATCGCCGACTCGCTCCTCGGTCAGGCGCAGAGTGCCGCCGCACGGCAGGCCGAAACGCGCCGCCTCTTCCTGCGTCACGCCGTAGGTGATCAACTGCACCGGCGGCCCGTCGGCGGGAATCCGTCCGTCGTGCAGCCGGGCGATCAGATCGTCCTCGACGCAACCGCCGGACACCGAACCGATCACCACGCCATCTTCGCGCAACGCGAGCATTGCGCCGGGCGCCCGGGGCGCGGTGCCCCAGGTCTGCACCACGCTGAACAACATCACCCGCTGCCCGGCGCGACGCCATTCGAGCACACTGCGCAGGACATTCAGATCGGCGCTGTCCATCACCCTTGCGCCTTCTGCCAGCCCTGCAACTGGTAGCGCACCGGCAGGTTGCGAATGCGCTGACCGGTGGCGGCGAAGATCGCGTTGCACAGCGCCGGCGCAATCGGCGGCACGCCCGGCTCACCGACACCGCCCAATGGCACCTCACCCGGCGGCGTCACCAGATGCACCGCGACTTCCTTCGGCGCCAGCGACATGCGTGCCACTTCATACATATGGAAGTTGTCCTGTTGCACCTTGCCGTCCTTGAAGCTGATTTCGCCCCACACCGCGTTGCCCAAGCCCATCACGCAGGCGCCTTCGAACTGCGAACGGATGCGCTCCGGGTTGATCTGCGGGCCGCAATCCACGGCGATATCGGCCTTGTGCACGATCAGCGTGCCGTCGTCCTTGACCTCGACTTCGATCACCGCCGCCACGTAGGTGACGAAGCTGTAATGCACCGCCAATCCGAGACCACGACCCTTGGGCAGTTGACGACCCCAACCCGCCGCCTTGGCCGCCGTTTCCAGCACGGTGCGCATGCGCCCGGTGTCGATCGGATAACGCTCTGGGGATTCGCCGTAGTTCCATTCTTCACTGAGCGTACGCGGGTCGATCTGCCGATCCGGGCCGAGCAACTTGATCTGATACTTGAGCGGATCTTCCTTGGCCTTGTGCGCCAGTTCGTCGACGAAGCTCTGAATTGCGAAGCCATGGGGAATGTTCGACACCGAGCGATACCACCCAACCCGCGTATGCACCGTGGCTTCAGGGTTTTCCAGGCGCACGTTGGGAATTGCGTAGGCCATGTTGGTAAAGCCCATGCCCAGCTCGAACGCAGCTTCGTGATTCATGCCCGGCGCAAACAGCGCGGTAATGCTCGGCGCTACCGTGCGGTGCAGCCAGGCGGACGGCAAGCCGTCCTTGCCGACGCCGGCCTTGAGGTATTCGGCGGACACAGTGTGGAAATACGAGTTGTGGATGTCGTCTTCCCGGGTCCATTGCACGCGCACTGCCTTGCCAGGAAATTCCTTGGCGAGCACGGCAGCCTCAACGACGAAGTCCGGTTTGGACTTGCGGCCGAAACCACCGCCGAGCAGTGTCACGTTAAAGGTGACGTTATCGAATGGCAGCCCCAGGCGTTCGGCGATCCGTTCGCGGGTGACCTGCGGCGCTTGGCTCGGCGCCCACGCCTCGCAGGTGCCATCCTTGTAACGGGCGATGGCGACCATCGGCTCCATCGGCGCCTGAGCGAGATGCGGCAAGTAATAAGAGGCCTCCAGGGTGCTGGCGGCGCTGCCAATGGCCTTGTCGATGTCGCCAGTGTTGCGCACCACTTTGCCCGGTTTCAGCGAAGCGGCTTCGATCTCCTTGCGATAGGCGACCGAGTCATAAGTGGCGTTCGGGCCGTCGTCCCACTCGATTTTCAGCGCTTCTCGGCCCTTCAATGCCGCCCAGGTGTTGCTGGCCACCACGGCCACACCACCCAACGGCTGGAATTCCGAAGGCAATGGTCGGGGTTCGATCTGGATGACTTTGAGCACGCCCGGCACTTTCAGCGCGGCGCTGTCGTCGACCGACTTGACCTTGCCGCCGTACACCGCCGGACGCGCAATGACCGCGAACAGCATGCCGTCGAAATGCACGTCGGCCCCGTAAACCGCCCTACCATTGACGATGTCGGCACCGTCGATGGCTTTGGTGCCTTCCTTGCCGATGTAGCGGAATTCCGACGGCTGCTTGAGCCGCAGGCTGTCACGGGCCGGCACTGTCAGCGCACTCGCCGCAGCGGCCAGCTCACCGTAACCCAGCTCGCGCCCGGACGGCGTGTGAATGACTTTATGCAGTTGTGCGCGGCATTCGCCGACCGGCACCTTCCACTGCGCGGCGGCGGCCTGCTCCAGCATGGTCCGCGCGGCCGCGCCGCAACGGCGCATCGGTTCGTACCAGTGACGCATGCTGCGCGAGCCGTCGGTGTCCTGGTTGCCGAAGCGCACTTCATCACCCGGCGCCTGCTGAACCTTGACGTGGGCCCAGTCGGCTTCCAGCTCATCGGCGACCACCATGGTCAGGCTGGTGCGCACGCCCTGACCCATTTCCGAACGGTTGCAGACCACGGTCACCGTGCCGTCGGCGGCAATGCTGACGTAGACCTTCGGATCATCGATCCAGCCGTTCGGCATACCGTCGGCGCCAAACTGCTTTGGCTTGTCTTCGGCCAGCGCATCCTGCCAGCCCCAGCTCGCCGCCAGCACCAGCGCACCCGTGGCGCCGACGCCCTTGAGGAAGCCCCGGCGACTCAGGTTGCTCAGGGCGAAATCGTTCGGTAGACGGCTCATGCCTTGGCCTCCTTCAGGTGAGTGGATGCCTGTCGGATCGCGGTCTTGATCCGGTTGTAGGTGCCGCAACGACAAATGTTGCCGACCATCGCTTCTTCGATCTGCTCATCGCTCGGGTTCGGGTTGGTCTTGAGCAACGCGGTGGCGGACATGATCTGCCCGCCCTGGCAGTAACCGCATTGGGCCACAGCCGTGTCGAGCCAGGCTTGCTGGACGATCTGACCGACCGGATCGGCGTGCAGGTTGTCGATGGTGGTCACGTTCTGCCCGACCACCGAACCGATCGGGGTGATGCAACTGCGTGCCGGCGCGCCGTCGATATGAATGGTGCACGCACCACACAGGCCCATGCCGCAGCCGAACTTGGTGCCGTTGTAACCGGCGACGTCACGGATCGCCCACAACAGTGGCATGTCCTCGGTGACATCGAGTGGATGATCTTGACCATTGAGTTTCAGGGTAATCATGGGCACGCCCGCATATTCATGGAGGTTATGGGGTCGAGCCATCTGCCACCGCAGGGACGGTGGTGGTTCGCGCAGATCGGCTCAGGCTAATCAGGCTCTCTTGTACGGACGGGAACGTCTGCACCGGGCCTTTGGTGGAGCAAATGACTGGTATCGTTAGCTGGCTACGTTAACCCGCGATTAACAAAAAAGCCCTGCACTTTTTAAATAAGTGCAGGGCTTTGGGTTCAGCCTTGAAAGCGTAGCCTCAATACCTGTTGGGCTCCATTTCCAGCTCGACATTGAAACGTTCTGAAATGTCTTTCTGGATGCGCTGCGCCAGATCGAGCAATTGCAGCCCGGTCGCCGCGCCGTAGTTGACCAGCACCAGCGCCTGCAATTTATGCACGCCGGCATCGGCCTCGCGGAAACCTTTCCAGCCGGCACGCTCGATCAACCAGCCGGCCGCCAGCTTCATCTGCCCGTCCGGTTGCGCGTAGGCCACCAGATCCGGATGCTGCGCCTTGATCTGTGCAACCAAAGCCGCCGACACCAGCGGGTTCTTGAAGAAGCTGCCGGCATTGCCGAGCACCGCCGGGTCCGGCAGTTTTTCGCTGCGGATGCTGCAGATCGCGCGGCTGACATCCGTCGGCGTCGGTTGCTCGATGCCCTGCTCGGTCAGGCGCTGACGCACCGGGCCGTATTCCAGGTGCAGATGGGCGACTCGATCCAATACGAAGCGCACCCGCAGGATCAGCCAACGACCCGGCTGCTGCTTGAACACGCTGTCACGGTAGGCGAAGTTGCACTCTTCCAGACTGAAGTCGCGCAGCTCGCCGGTCTGGCGATCCAGCGCCGTCAGGCCGGCGAACACATCCTTGATCTCGACACCGTAGGCACCGATGTTCTGCATCGGCGCGGCGCCGACAGTGCCGGGGATCAGACTGAGGTTTTCCAGCCCGGAAAAACCCTGCGCCAGCGTGTGCTGCACGAACGGGTGCCATGGCTCCCCAGCTTCGGCTTCGATCACCACGCGGTTGCCGTCGTCGCTGATGACGCGGATGCCACGAGTGGCCATGCGCAGCACCAGCGCCGGGATGTCCGCCGTGAGCAACAGATTGCTGCCGCCGCCGATCACCAGCAACGGCACGTCGTGGGAAGTCGCGTAAGCCAGGGCTTCGCGCACATCGGCGTCACTGTGGGCTTCGGCAAACAGCTGCGCGCGAACGTCGACGCCGAAGGTGTTGAAGGGTTTCAGGGAAACCTGCGGCTGTACCTGCAAACTCATAACCGCCCCTTCACTTCGATCAACAGCTGATCGCAGGCACGCTCGATCAGATCCAGCACCTGCTCGAAACCCTGATCGCCGTCGTAATACGGATCCGGCACCTCATCGACCACGCCTGCATAGCGGCGCAGGAACAGATCCAGCTCAGCCTTGCCAGTGGACGGTTGCAAGGCCTTAAGATTGCGCAGGTTGCTGTTGTCCATGGCGAGGATCAGGTCGTAGCTGGCGAAATCGGCGCGGCTGACCTGTTGAGCGCGTTGCGCCGACAGGTCATAACCCCGCAGTTTGGCCGCAGCCTGGCTGCGTTTGTCCGGCGGATTGCCGACGTGCCAGTCGCCGGTGCCGGCGGAGGCCACTTCGACCTGATCCGCCAGCCCCGCTTCACGCAACTTGTGGCGCAACACACCTTCGGCGGTGGGCGAACGGCAGATATTGCCCAGGCACACGAACAGAACGCGCATCAGGCCTCCAGCAGGCGACGGACGCGCTCGAGATCTTCGGCGGTGTCGACCCCGGTCGGCGGCGCGATCAACGCGTCAGCCACGTGAATCCGCACGCCGTGCCACAGGGCACGCAGTTGTTCGAGGGATTCGGTGTTTTCCAGCCAGCACGGCCCCCAGCTCACGAAATCCTGAAGGAAGCCTGCGCGGTAGGCATAAATGCCGATGTGGCGACGATACGGCACGCCTTCCGGCAGCACGTCGCGGCTCTTGGCGAACGCATCGCGGGCCCATGGCAGGGTCGCTCGACTGAAGGTCAGCGCCAGACCGTTGAGGTCGCTGACGACCTTGACCACGTTCGGGTTGAACAGGGTTTCGACGTCCTCGATCGGCTCGGCCAGGGTGGCCATGCGCGCTTCGGTGTGGGCCGCGAGGTTGTCGGCGACCTGATCGATCACGCTCGGCGGGATCAGCGGTTCGTCACCCTGCACGTTGACCACGATGGCATCCGGCTCCAGACCCAGCTTCGCGGCCACTTCAGCCAGACGGTCAGTACCGGAGTTGTGATCTTCACGGGTCAGCACCACTTCGGCGCCGAAGGCCTTGCAGGCCTCGACAATGCGCGCATCGTCGGTGGCCACGACCACACGGCTGGCGCTGCTTTTGCTGGCCTGTTCCCAGACGTGCTGGATCATCGGCTTGCCGGCGATATCCAGCAGCGGCTTGCCCGGCAAGCGAGTCGAGGCATATCGCGACGGGATGACAACGGTGAAGGCGGTGGTCATTTATCCAGACGCTCGTCGGTGGTCAGGGTGCGGGCTTCGCTTTCCAGCATGACCGGGATGCCGTCGCGGATCGGGTACGCCAGGCCGGCGCCCTTGCTGATCAGTTCGGTCTTGTCGGCGCTGAGCTTGAGCGGGCCTTTGCAGATCGGGCAGGCGAGGATGTCGAGCAGTTTGGTGTCCATGAACATTCCCTGGATAAAAACGGATTAAGGCAAAAGACGATCCGGCAACAGGCGCATCAGTTGCGTGTCGAACCAGGCCACGAAGGCCGGCGACGGCACGGCATCGACCGCCAGGTACCACCAGTCATCGGCGGCGAAGGCACGGCACTTCACCGCGTCCTTTTCAGTCATCACCACTGGCAATGACGGCGTGAAACTCAAGGCCTGCACGCTGTATTCGGCGTGATCGGCAAACGCGTGGGGCACAGGCCGCCAGTCTAGCGCTTCGAGGGTATTGAAGAAACGTTGCGGGTTGCCGATCCCGGCCACCGCGTGCACGGCCTGACCGGGCGGGAAATGATCGAGCGACCGGCGTTCGCCGCTGCGCAGATTGACCAGCGCCGACGGTTTGAGACGGAAAGCGAATCCGCCGTCGCGATCCTCAAGGGCGCCATTGAATAGCACACCGTCAACGCTTTGCAGGCGCTCGGCCGGCTCGCGCAGGGGGCCGGCGGGCAGGCAGCGCTGGTTGCCAAGGCCACGAGCGGCGTCGATCAGCACCAGTTCCAGATCCCGCGCGAGGCGGTAATGCTGCATGCCGTCATCGGACAGGATCAGGTCCAGCGGCTCGCTGTCCAGCAGGGCTCTGACGGCGGCGCTGCGATCGGGGTCGATCATCAGCGGCACGCCGGTGCGCTGCACGATCAGCAAAGGTTCGTCGCCGGCGATGTCGGCAGTCTGGTCAGCTTCGACCCGCCATGGCAGTTGCGCCGGTTTGGCGCCGTAACCGCGACTGACCACGCCGACCCGCAGCCCGTGGCGTCGGCAATGCTCGATCAGCCACAGGATCATCGGCGTCTTGCCGGTGCCGCCGACGGTGATGTTGCCGACCACGATCACCGGCACCGGGGATTGATAGATCTCACCCTCGCCGTCGAGAAAACGCTGACGCTTCCCGGCCACGACGCGGCGGTACAGCCACTCCAGCGGCCGCAACAGCGTCAGGGCCGGGTGCCCCTCGTACCATGCGGCGAGCAGACGATCGGACATGGCCATCAGGATTTGGGCGCCGCCTCGACCGTGGTCATGCGCAGATGGCTGAAACCGAGCTTGCCGGCCGCGTCCATGGCGGTGATCACGGATTGGTGCTGAGTCTTGCCGTCAGCACTGATCGACAACGGCATGTTGGTGTCGCCGTTGGCTTCTTTCTGCATGGCTTCCATCAGGGTCGCCAGATCGTTTTTCGGCAGAATCTTGTTGTTCACCGAGAACACGCCTTCGGCGCTGATGGCCACGTCCAGTTGCTTGACCTGCTGGTCCTCGGCCGGCGAGCCGCTGACCGCTTCCGGCAGATCGACACGCAGCTGGGTTTCGCGGGTGAAGGTGGTGGTCACGACGAAAAACAGCAACAGGATGAACACCACGTCGATCAGCGACGCGAGGTTGATGTCGATGGTTTCCCGGGGTTTGCGACGGAATTTCACGCTTTTTCCCCGGCCAGATCGACGTCACGGTCGCCCTGCACCACTTCCACCAGTTTGATCGCTTCCTGTTCCATGCCCACCACCAGTTCATCGATGCGGCGTTGCAGGAAACGGTGGAAGAACACTGCCGGAATACCGACCATCAGGCCCGCAGCGGTGGTGATCAGCGCCTTGGAAATACCGCCGGCCAGCACCGCAGCATTGGTGGTCATTCCCGAGCCGGTGAAGGCGCTGAAAATATCGATCATGCCCAGCACCGTGCCCAGCAGACCGAGCAGCGGCGACATGGCGGCGATGGTGCCCAGCGCGTTGACGTAGCGTTCCAGCTCGTGGATGACCCGGGCGGCCGCTTCTTCAATGCACTCCTTCATGATCTCGCGACCATGCTTGGAGTTGGCCAGGCCCGCGGCGAGGATTTCCCCCAGCGGCGAGTTGGCACGCAATTCCTTGAGTTTTTCCTTGTTGAGCTGCTTGTCCTTGATCCAGACCCAGACCTGACCCAGCAGATGCTCAGGGGTGACGCGACTGGCGCGCAGGGTCCACAGGCGCTCGGCGACGATCGCCATGGCGGCGATGGAACTCAGAATGATCGGCAACATCATCCAGCCGCCGGATTTGACCAATTCCCACACAGTGACAGCCCCCTCGAAAAAGTGCGCCACTTTACCATACCGGTTCGCGATAAAGACCCGTCGCCCCGACGACCGTGCTCAACGGTACTCCGCCCCCGGCAACGGCGGGTCGCGCCAGAAGCGGCGTTGTTGACGCATCGACCGGGCCGGCTGAAACCGCCCCAGTTGCAGATGAATGGCGCCCTGCTCGGCGCTGTCATGGATGTGTATGCCCTGTTTGCGGTAGCGGGCAATGACCGTCGGGTGCGGGTGGCCGAACGAATTGCCCTGCCCTCGGGAAATCAGCACGGCCTGTGGCTGCAAAGCCTTGAGCAAGGCCATCGATGAGGAACTGCGGCTGCCATGGTGCGGGGCTTGCAGCCACTGGGTTTGAACTGCCAGCGCGCTGTTGAGCAGGTCCCGTTCGGCGGCGCTGTCGATGTCGCCGGTCAGCAGCAACCGCTCACCGTTGGCCTCGATCTGCAACACGCAGGAACGCTGATTACTGTCGTGGGCGTCGGCCCATTGCCATAGATGAAAGGCAACGCCGTCCCACTGCCATTGCCGACCACTTTCACAGACCTCGGCATTCAGCGCTTCGGCCAGCCCCGGCGGATCGCCGCTGATGACCCGGCTGACCGGCAATCCTTTCGCTACGGCGAGTGCGCCACCCGCGTGATCGGCATCGGCATGGCTGAGCAGCATCAGGTCGAGGTGTTCCACCCCCAGTTTGCGCAAGGCCGGCAGCACCACTCGCTCGCCGAGGTCGAAGTCGCCGAAACGCGGGCCGCTGTCGTACAGCAAGGTGTGATGCCGGGTGCGGATCAGAATCGCCAGGCCCTGGCCGACATCCAGTTGCCAGACATCGGCCACGCCTTCGGCCAGACGCTCCCGGGGCGGAAATGCCAGTACCAGCAGCAATGGCCAGCCCAAAGGACGCAAGGGAACGCCTCGGGGGAGCAATAACAACAAAGCACCAAGACCTCCCAGCGCCCAGACCCACCACTCCATCGTCGTCGGCACCCACGCTGGCCAACGCCCGGCAATCAGGGCCAGTGCCCGGAACAACCCGTCGATCAGTCCGCCGGCCAGCCACAGCAGACCTTCCCCGACATAAGGAATCGGCAGCAGCAATGTGCCCAGCAACGCCGGCGGCAGCACCGCGAAACTGACCCACGGCACCGCGAGCAGATTGGCCAGTGGTCCGCTTAGGCTGATCGGCAGGCTCAGCGCCACCAGCACCGGGCACAAGCCGATCGCGATCAGCCACTGCGCGCGCGTCCAGGTCTGCCACCAGCGCCACGGCCCCAGACGACCGCCGAAGGTGAAGATCAGCACGGCGACCGCGATAAAGGACAGCCACAACCCCGGACGCAGACTGGCCAGCGGATCCATCAACAACACGCCGTTGAAGGCCAGTAGCAACGGCCACCACGCACCGAGGTGGCGAAATCGCAATCGCCACAGCAGCACCAGCGCAACCATTACGCAGGCGCGCCGCACCGGTACATCGAACCCGGCCAGCAGGCCGTAACCCAGCGCCGCCGCGAACGCCAGACCGCACGCCCAAGGCAGCCAGGGCCAACGCAACGGCCAGATCCCGACCCGCGCCAACCCGGCGACCAGCGCATACATCAACGCCGCCAACAGCCCGATATGCTGGCCGGAAATCACCAGCAGGTGCACGGTGCCGGTGTCCTGCAAAGTCTGCCAATCCTCGCGACTGAGTCCCGAACCATCACCGAGCACCAGCGCAGCCAAGGCTCCGTTACGTCCCTGGGCATCCACTGCAAGCAGGCGCTGGCGAATGCTGTCACGCCAGGCCCACTGCGCCGGCGCCAGGCGCTCGCCATCCTTCACCGTCCCGGTGGCGCCGATGCGCTGCGCCAGCAGCCAGGCTTCGTAATCAAACGCATCCGGATTGAGCAGGCCACCGGGGCGCTTGAGCTTGACTGCCAGTCGCCAGCGTTCGCCACTTTTGACCTCAGGCCCGGCGTACCACGCCAGACGCATCAGCGACGGCAGTTTCTCGTGACGCGAGCGCGCATCGGCCAGTTCGAAGCGCACGACGCCCTCGGCATTCTGCGGCAAGCCGACGACCCGCCCTTCCACCCAGCGCGTTTCGCCATCCAGCCGGGAAGGCAGTCGATCATTCAGCGCCATCTGCGCGCTGAAACCCGCCCATGTGAATCCAAGCAGCAAAAACGCCAGTGCATAGCTGCGAAACGGCAGCAGCATCAGCGCCACCCACGGCAACACCAGCAATAACCCGACCGGCGGCAAGGCCGTCAAAAAAACCGGAGCCAGCAGACCGACCGCCAGCGCCATCATCCCTGTGCGCATAAGCCCGTCCTTGAGAGTCCCACCTTCAGGCATAGCGGCTGCGGGGCACGCGCGTCGTTATCAATTGTCACAAAGTCTGAATGGGCGGTTCATAGAATCCAGACATACTTGCCGCCTTAACCGACCGAGAAGCCTTATGCCCCGGCGCTTATTCAAACGTTACATGCCCGACCCGACGAGCATCAGGGAACACAAATCCTTACGCTTTCTCGGAACGTTGCTGCATGACCCGAACCTCTGGCACCTCAACCGACACTCGGTGGCCCGGGCCATGGCCGTTGGCCTGTTCGCCGCGTTCCTGCCGATTCCCGCACAGATGCTGGTGGCCGCCGTCCTCGCGATCATGGTGCGCGGCAACATGCCGATTGCCGTCAGTCTGGTCTGGCTGACCAATCCGATCACCATGCCGGCGGTATTCTTCTGCACGTATCAGGCCGGGGCCTGGCTGATGGATGTGCCCGCCCGCACGCTCCCCGACGAATTGACCTGGGAATGGATCAGCGGCGAGCTTTCGACCCTGTGGCAACCGTTCTTGCTGGGTTCGGTGGTGGTCGGGCTGGCACTGGGCGCCCTCGCCTATTGCTTGGTGATGATGTACTGGCGCTGGTGGGTGTCCCGGCAATGGGCGCGGCGCAAGAAAAGTCGTCAGTCCTGAACGCAAAACGGCCTCCACTTTGGGAGGCCGTTTTTCATTGCAGCATTGAAGGGATCAGGTGCGCATGCCGCGCCCGCTCACCAGCAACCGCGAACAACCGATATACAGCACCACCGTCGCCACCAGCATGAAGGTGATCGCGATGCCGATGCGAATGTCCGACACACCGAGGATGCCGTAACGGAAGGCGTTGACCATGTGCAGCACCGGGTTGGCCAGCGACACGGTCTGCCAGAACGGCGGCAGCAAGGTGATCGAATAGAACACGCCGCCCAGGTAGGTCAGCGGGGTCAGCACAAAGGTCGGGATGATCGAGATGTCATCGAAGTTGCGCGCAAACACCGCGTTGATGAAGCCCAGCAGCGAGAAGATCGTCGCCGTCAGCACCACCACCAGCACCGTCACGCCAAGATGGTGTACCTGCAAATGGGTGAAGAACAGCGACAGGATCGTCACAATTACACCCACCATCAGGCCGCGCAGGACGCCACCAATGGTGTAACCGATCAGGATCGTGTGCGGCGACACCGGCGACACCATCAGCTCTTCGATGGAGCGCTGGAACTTGCTGCCGAAGAAGCTCGACACCACGTTGCCGTAAGAGTTGGTGATCACCGACATCATGATCAGCCCCGGCACGATGTACTCCATGTAGGTGAAGCCACCCATGTCGCCGATCTGCCGGCCAATCAGGTTACCGAAGATCACGAAGTACAGAACCATGGTGATCGCCGGTGGCAGCAGGGTCTGCGGCCAGATCCGGGTGAAGCGTCTGACTTCGCGGTAAACGATGGTGTTGAGGGCAACGAGGTTGGGGCGCAGCTCGGAACTCATACCGCCACCTTCGACAGATTTTTCTCCACCAGGGACACGAACAGCTCCTCGAGGCGATTGGTTTTATTGCGCAGGCTCAGCACTTCGATGTTCTGCAGGGCCAGTTGGCCGAACAGCGCAGTGATGCCCATGGACTTGTCGACCTGGACTTCCAGCGTATGAGCGTCTACCAGCCGGGCCGGATAGCCGACCAGTTGCGGCGCAACCGCCAGATCACTCTTCAGGTCGAGCAGGAAAGTCTCCACATGCAGTTGGCCGAGCAGCTGACGCATGCTGGTGTTCTCGACGATGGTGCCGTGGTCGATGATCCCGATGTTGCGGCACAGCTGCTCAGCCTCTTCCAGGTAGTGGGTGGTGAGGATGATAGTGATGCCTTTCTGGTTCAGTTCGGTGAGGAACGTCCACATCGAACGGCGCAGCTCGATATCCACCCCGGCGGTCGGTTCATCGAGGATCAGCAGACGCGGTTCATGCACCAGCGCCCGGGCGATCATCAAGCGACGCTTCATGCCGCCGGACAGCGAACGCGACGGCACATCGCGCTTGTCCCACAGGCCGAGCTGGGTCAGGTACTGCTCGGCGCGTTCCTTGGCGATCTTCGCCGGAATGCCGTAGTAACCGGCCTGGGTCACGACGATGTCGAAGGTCTTTTCGAACTGGTTGAAGTTGAATTCCTGGGGCACCACGCCGATGGAACGCTTGAGCGCCGCCGGGTTCTTGTCCAGGTCGTGGCCAAAAATATTCACCGTGCCGCTGGTCTTGTTGACCAGGGTCGAGAGAATGCCGATGGTCGTGGATTTGCCGGCGCCGTTGGGGCCGAGCAAGGCGAAGAAGTCACCTTCGGCGACGTCCAGATCGATACCACTCAAGGCCTGGAACCCGTTGCCGTAGGTTTTGGTTAGCTGCCGGATGGACAGAGCGGAACTCATATCGGATTTACGCACCCAGTAAAGAAAAAAGGACTGATAAAAGGCCGGCGGCGAGGAAGACAACCGCAGCGCTCGAGCGCAATGGTGCTTGCCGTCGCCGCACAAGTACAGTCAAGTGTGTCGATAGTAGGTATTAAGTCAACGCGGTCATGACAGCTTTCTGATACGCCGGACGCTGCTTCAGCCGCGCATACCAGGCTTCAAGATTCGGCTGTGACGCGCGCTCGATCGGCATCTCGAACCAGGCATAAATGAAACTGCCGAGCGGGATATCGCCCATGCCGATTTCGTTGCCGGACAGATACGGCTGATCCTTCAGCGCCTGATCGGCCATCGCCAGCAAGCCGTCACATTCCTTGATCGCCGCATGGATTGCCGGCCAGTCCTGCTTGTCTGCCGGGGTACGCAGAACGCCCCAGAACACCGTGCGAAACGGTCCTGCAAAACTGGAAGTCGTCCAGTCCATCCATTTGTCAGCGGTGGCGCGGGTCTGTGGATCCGCCGGGTACCACGAAGTATCGGCTGCATGCTTTGCCAGCAGATAACGCACAATGGCATTGGATTCCCACAGCACAAAACCGTCGTCCTGAATCACCGGCACCCGCCCGTTCGGGTTCATTGCCCGGTACTCCGGCGTGTCGACCACCCCAAACGCGCCACCGGCATCAATGGCCTCGTAGGCCAGCCCGAGCTCTTCGGCAGCCCACAACGGCTTTCTGACATTCGACGAATTCTTGCGACCCCAGATCTTCAGCATGACCGCCTCTTTTCCAGTAAATGGGCAGGCAGCATACGCCGGATCAGAGGCGGCCGACATCACCGCGCATGTCACCGGACAGTGGCGTCTGCTGATCGTTGAACAGGTGCGGATAACATTTCTGCAGATGTTCGAAGAAAAAAGATTCCGGTACATCGGCGAACTGGCCGTGATCGACCAGGTACTCCATCAGCAGCGCACCATCGCTGTTGTACGGGTGGAAAACGCTGTCGTTTACGCCATCGAATTCCAGCGGCGCAACGTTGAACATTTCGCAGAGTTTCTGGTTGAACGCGGGTGTGGCTTTCACCCAGCGATCATTGAGAAACAGCTCGGTATAACCATGCATGGCGAACACTTCGCTTCTCAGCAGTGCAAGCAGACGCGGCGTCGACAGATGATTTTTCACATCCGCAAGACCAATGCGTGCGGGGATCCCGCAATGGCGCGCGCAACCGGCGAGCAACGTGGCCTTGGGCACGCAATAACTCTCACCCGCCGCCAGCGCGTAGCTGCCGCGCAAGGTCTGCGGGTCGCGGCTGAAGGTGTACATGTTGTAGCGCACCGCCTCGCGCACGGCGTAATAAAGACTGATCGCCTGCGCGAGCGGATCGCGGCTGGCACCACGGTGCTGCTCGGCGAACTCCACCACCGAGGGGTGGTCACTATCGATGAAGCGGCCGGGGCTCAGATACTCGTGCATGACGACATTCTCCTGATTGAGCCCCGAGTCTAGCGAGAGGTTCAGCACAGAGATAACGACGTTTCGGCCAAACATGCACGCAAAGACGCGGAAGCGGCGAACGATTTCCCACGCGTGTTGCCCACCGAACCTACAAAAGACATCCGGGGTTTCCCACGATTTCAATCACCTTGCTCTGACCGCCCCGTTTTGCAGATGCCGTCTAAGCTCTGGAGGGTCGGTTCGCCCTGGTTCACGGAGGATTAAATATGCTGTTGTTGTGGATACTGGTTCTGATCGTCGGCGTGGCGTATCTGGCACACCGGCGCATCGCCCCGCTGCCGGCACTGGGCATCGTTGCCGCTTACCTGTTGGCGATGGGAATTTTCAGCCACGCACCGGGCTGGTTGCTGCTGATTTTCTGGGTCGTGCTGGCCCTGGTGGCCGCCCCGCTGCTGTTGCCTGACCTGCGCCGCAAACACTTCACCGCGCCGCTGTTCAGCTGGTTCCAGAAAACCCTGCCTCCGATGTCGCAGACCGAACGCGACGCGATCGACGCCGGCACGGTGTGGTGGGACGGCGAACTGTTCAGCGGCCGTCCGGACTGGGACAAACTGCTGTCCTATCCCAAGGTGCAACTGAGCGAAGAAGAACAGGCATTCATCGACGGCCCGACCGAAGAACTCTGCGCGATGGTCACCGACTGGCAGATCGGTCAGTCGATGGATCTGCCGCCCGAAGCCTGGACTCACATCAAGGAACACGGTTTCTTCGCCCTGATCATTCCCAAGGAGTTCGGCGGCAAGGGTTTCTCCGCCTACGCCCACTCCCAGGTGGCGATGAAACTGGCGACCCGCAGCGGCGACCTCGCCTCTACCGTGATGGTGCCCAACTCCCTCGGCCCGGCCGAACTGCTGCTGCATTACGGCACCGACGAACAACGCAATCATTACCTGCCACGGCTGGCCCGGGGCGACGACATTCCTTGCTTTGCGCTGACTGGCCCGCTCGCGGGTTCAGACGCGGGTGCGATGCCCGACACCGGGATCATCTGCAAAGGCGAATGGGAAGGTCAGGAAACTCTCGGCCTGCGCCTGAACTGGGAAAAACGCTACATCACCCTCGGCCCGGTCGCGACCTTGCTCGGCCTGGCCTTCAAGGCCTATGACCCGGATCACCTGCTCGGCGACAAGGAAGACCTGGGCATCAGCCTCGCGCTGATCCCGACCGACACCCCCGGCGTGGAAATCGGTCGCCGCCACTTGCCGCTGGGCGCTGCGTTCATGAACGGCCCGAACTCCGGCAAGGACGTATTCATCCCGCTGGACTTCCTCATCGGCGGCCAGGACATGCTCGGCAAAGGCTGGATGATGCTGATGAACTGCCTGTCGGTCGGGCGCTCGATCTCGCTGCCGGCAGTGGGCACCGGCGCGGCCAAGTTCACCAGCCTGGTGACCGGGCAATACGCGCAGATCCGCGAGCAGTTCAACGTGCCGCTGTCTGCCTTCGAAGGCATTCAGGAAGCCATGGCGCGGATCGGCGGCAACGCCTGGATGATGGACGCTGCACGGATGCTGACCGCCAATGCGGTGGATCTGGGCGAGAAACCTTCGGTGCTGTCGGCGATCCTCAAATATCACCTCACCGAGCGCGGTCGCGAGTGCATCAGCCACGCGATGGACGTGCACGGCGGCAAGGCGATCATCATGGGCCCGAACAACTACCTGGGCCGCAGCTGGAACGGCGCGCCGATCTTCATCACCGTGGAAGGCGCGAACATTCTTTCGCGCAACCTGATGATCTTCGGCCAGGGCGCGATCCGCTGCCATCCGTTCGTCCTCAAGGAAATGGCCCTCGCCGGACGCGAGGACAAGGACCAGGCGCTCAAGGAATTCGATGGCCTGCTGCTCAAGCACATCGGATTTGCCGTGAGCAACGCCGCCAGCACGCTGGTGCTGAACCTCGGCTTCGGCCATTTCGAACATACACCGGGAGACAAGCTCAGCCAGGGTTATTTCCGCGCCCTCAACCGTCAGGCTGCCGCGTTTGCCATGCTCGCCGACCTGAGCATGATGCTGCTGGGCGGCGAACTGAAACGCCGCGAGCGTCTGTCGGCGCGTCTGGGTGATGTGCTGAGCAACCTGTATCTGGCCTCGGCGGCGCTCAAGCGTTATCACGACCTCGATTCCCCGGCGTACATGGAACCGCTGTTCAGATGGGCCATGGAAGAAAGCCTCGGCCAGTCGGAAAAGGCGCTGGATGAACTGCTGACCAACTTCCCGAACCGAGTCTTTGGCTGCCTGTTGCGCGTGATCGTGTTCCCGTTCGGCCGCCGTCACAAAGGCCCGTCGGACAGACTCGGTGCCGAAGTGGCTGCGGTCATCGGCCGCGCCAAGGGCGATCCGGCGCTGGAAGAACTGCTTGCGGGCTGCTATCGCCCGCAATCGGCCGACGATGCGGTCGGTGCGCTGCAGCACGCCTGCGATCAGTTGAACGCTGCGCAACCGCTGCACAAAAAACTGCACACGTCGCTCAAGAGCGGTCAGGTCAAACCGGTCGCCGGCGAACACGCCATCGATGCGGCGCTGGAGGCCGGGGTATTGCAGGCCGTGGAAGCCCAGACCCTGCGTGATGCCGAAGCGGCTCGACGCAAGGTGATCGATGTCGATGATTTCGACAAGGAGCAACTGAAACCGGCGGACGGCAAAATCCGCTGATCCCTTCAATCAGTGAAAAACGGGCGCAGGGGCTTTATACTCCCGCGCCCGTTTTGCTCTTGAGGACTTATCTCGTGTCCAACGTCGTTGCCGATCATCTGGTTTTGCTCGACCACCTGCGCAGTATCCTGGTCGCCGTAGGTGAGGCCGATCAGGTTCCCGAAGAAAGCCATGCCCTGTTCCTGGAGCGTTTCGACGAACTGCTGGCATCCCTGCCGATCGAGCCGATCGAAAGCCAATACCTGGGCCAGGACATCCTGACTCAAGTGATTACCCGTTACCCGCAAATTGCCCACCTGATCCCGCGGGATCTGCTGTGGTTCTTCGCCGGCGACTGCCTGCATTACCTGTCCGACGAAGAAATCGACATGTACCAGGCGCTGGAAGAACGCCGCTACGAAGCCGAACAGAACGATGAACCGTTCGACTGGAACCAGGAAAAACAGCTGCTGGCGATGTCCGCCCAGGACAGCAAGCACTGATTTTCATCCAATAAAAAAGGCTCGCATGGTGATCCATGCGGGCCTTTTTTTTATCGGGTCAGAGCAAACCTTCACTCTCGGGCAATTCGTACTCCGCCAACGGTTTTGCACCGCCGGATTTTGCCGGCTTGCTCAGGGTCGGCTCTTTCTCCAGGCACTCCACCAGATAGTCGATGAACACCCGCAGCTTCGGCGGCAGATAACGCGTCGGCGAGTGCAGCAACCACAACCCGCCGTGGTACGACGCCAGGAACGTCCAGTCCGGCAGCACCTGCACGATCAGCCCCTGCTCCAGGGCATAACGCGCGGTGAAATACGGCAGGCTGCCAATGCCGATGTGCTGCAACACGGCGCCCAGACGCACGCCGGTGTGATTGGCGGCATACCGCCCGCGCACGCCGACAGTGACGGCTTTCGTGCCTTTCTTGAATTTCCAGCGCGCATCGCTCGGGGTTTCACCCAGGTAAATGCAACTGTGGTTAAGCAAGTCATGGGGATGAGTCGGCGTCCCGTGTTCGGCCAGATACTGCGGCGTCGCGCAGAGCAAATGGTCGATGGTCAACAGTTGTCGTCCCACCAGTCCAGCCGGTGGACGGTCCGTGATGCGAATGGCCAGGTCGACATGGTCGTCGATAAGATCGACCTGGCGGTCCTCCAGCAACAGCTCCACATCGACCTTCGGGTAGCGCCGCAGAAACTCCGGCATGTGCGGATGAATCACGAAGCGCCCCACTGCTTTCGGCACGCTGACCCGCACCAGACCTTCGGCTTCGTGAGTGAACTGGCCGCTGATCTCCATCACCGACTTCGCTGCGCTGACCATTTCCTGGCAGCGCTTGAACACTTCTTCTCCGCCATCGCTCAAGCGCAGTTTGCGCGTGGTGCGTTGCAGCAGCCGCGTGGCCAGCGCCTTCTCCAGCCGGGAAATGCTGCGGCTGACTGCCGACGGCGATGAGCCTAATTGGCGAGCGGCTTCGGAGAAGCTGCCGGTCTCGACGACCTTGACGAAAATCGCCATTTCACCGAGCAGCGGCAGTGGGAGATTTATGCTCACAGCGCAACAGTCCTTTGATGTTTGAACGGATTATCACGTTATTGCACGATTCATATAATTAAAAAAGAAACTTTAATAAGGGCATGGAATATGACGCTTCGCCTCTTTTTCCATAGTGATGACCTCAAGGCCAATGTGGAAGTCCTCGACTGCACGCCCCACGAGAACGAATTCGCCGTTGTTTTGCGCGCCACACTTTTTCATCCCCAGGGCGGTGGCCAACCCTGTGATACCGGCTGGATTGGCGACAGCCAGGTGCTGCGGGTCGTTCAGGAACCGGACCGGATCATTCATTTCGTCGATCAACCGGTGCCACTGGGCATGACCCAGATTCGCGTCGACGAAGAACGCCGCCGCTTCAACACCCGCATGCACTCTGCCGGGCATTTGATCGGCCACTTTGTCCAGGCCATGGGCTGGATGCCGATCAAGGCCCATCACTGGCCGGACGAGGGCCGGGTGCAATTCAAGCCCGGAGATTCGGCCCAGGAAGTCGATGCACAAGTCGTTCAATACGGCATCGGGCAATGGATCGAACACGATCTGCCACGCCTGACGTCCCTGCGCGAAGGCGCACGGGAAATCGGTTTCGGTGAACTGCCAGCCTATGGCTGCGGTGGCACCCATGTACGCAGCCTGAAGGATCTGGGCACAGTCACGATCGCGTCCCTTTCGCAGAAGAAAGGCACGTTGTCCGTCCACTACAGCGTGGATTGAGGATTTCGGGCGCTGCCAGATGCAGCGTCCGACGCCGGGGGAACCGCGTTCGCCGGTTCCGTTGACTATTCGATAGATGGACCTGAAACCATGATGCTTGACGTCGAGCGTCTCGATGAGACGTGCATAAAAAAACTGGCCAACGAAGAAGTCCTCGCCATCCGCGTCAAGGGCTTTCTGCCCCAGGCGCAGGCGATCCAGATTGGCGACAAGATCCTCGCGCCCGGCTTCGAGGGCTACATCAACGCGCCCAGCATCGGTCGCATCGGCATGGCGTTCTACGAGGCGGAAAACCAGCCGCTGCTGATCGAAGATTACTTCGAGCGCGCCACCCGCAACATCGCCGAGCTGCGTAACCGTTGCGCGCCCTATTCGTCACCGGTCGACACCCTGCGCTGCATGCTCGACGAATCCTGGCCGGCGGGTGCCCACCTGGAAAACCTCTACGGTCGCAAGATGTACGTCGGCCTGTCCCGGGTAGTGAAACCGGGGGTGTGCTTCCTGGCCCATCACGACATCTTCGCCAAGGACGCCCCGGAAAGTTTTCAGGCCCGCAGCCTCGAGGCGCAGTTCGCCTGCAACGTCTACCTCAACATGCCAACCGAAGGCGGCGCATTGCAGATGTGGGAAGACGATATTTCCCCGGACCGCTTCGATGAAATGCGCGGCGACAGCTACGGCATCGACCCGGCGCTGCTTGGCCCGCCCGCCCTCGAAGTACGCCCGGAACCGGGGGATTTCATCATGTTCAATTCGCGTCGCATGCACTCGGTAACGCCGGGCGTGGCGGATCCGCGCTTGAGCCTTTCATTTTTTGTCGGCTATCGCGGCAATGCTTCACCCCTGACTTTCTGGAGCTGAAATGACATCGAATTACCTGGGCGAGTTTCTGGCATTGGCCACCATCCACTTTCTGGCCGTGGTCGCTCCCGGCCCGGACTTCGCCGTGACCATCCGCCAGAGTGTGCGTTTCGGTCGACTGGTCGGCATCTGCACGGCATTGGGCATCGGCGCGGGAATTTCCGTGCACGTGCTGTACACCCTGCTGGGCGTCGGCGCCTTGATGCACACCACGCCTTGGCTGCTGACCGTCGCCAAAGTGGTCGGTGGTGCTTACATCCTTTACCTCGGCGTCAGCCTGATACGCAGCAAACCCAAGACGACAATGGAAGGCGAAAAGACCAGCGACGAACCGTTGATTGAACAATCGCTGTTCAAGGCGTTTTCCACCGGTTTCCTGACCAACGCCACCAACCCCAAGGCCACGCTGTTTTTCCTGGCGATCTTCACCACGATCATCAGCGCCAGCACACCTCTGCAAATCCAGGCCCTGTACGGGTTGTGGATGTGCGGGGTGAATGCGTTGTGGTTCGTGATCGTCGCGCTGTTCTTTTCCAGCAGCAAAGTGCGCGTGCTATTCATGCGCATGGGCCACTGGTTCGAGCGCAGCATGGGGGTGATTCTGATCCTGTTTGCCGGGCGTCTGGTGTTGTCGATGTAATCTGCGCCCATAAAAGAGGCTCGCACAGTCAAGCTGGCGAGCCTCTTTTGCTTTCGGGATCCGTTGTAAGTCCTGCCCTAGAGGCCTCAATCCTATTTTTTCGATTCAGTGTCATTTTTGCGACGCGTCTCACTTCGGGGGCTCCCCTATCACTCGCTGGTGGTGTTAGTTTGCGAAACCGTCTGACGCTTCGATCAGATACCTCCTACTCACTGCCTGCAAAGGAATGCCCTTAGCAATGGACTTTTCACTCAAGCAACTGGCCGCCTCGACGTTGATTCTGGCCAGCCTTTCGTCCGTCACACTGCCAGCCCACGCCAACCTGACCGAGCAGCAGAGCGCGACCATCCTCAAGACATTCAACGAGGCAAAGGTCAGTGATTTCAGAGCGTTTCTCGGTGATCTGGCCAAGAAAGACCTGAGCAAGACCGACGATCTGCGTCCAGCCATCAGCGCCTTCCTCGATAACAAGACGCTGACCGCCGAACAGCAAAACGAGATCCATCGCTTGCTCGGCCTCTACACCCGCGTGAAGTACGGCAAAGCCGCGCTGGAAACCCTGCGCGAACTGGTGGAAATCCCGACCTACCGCAAGGACGGTGTCGATCAGCACGACAACCCCGAGTTCATCAAGATCGCGGGCAAGATCAAAGCTCTAGCCGAGTCTTTCGGCCTGAACTACCGCAACATCGACAACCGCGTTTACGAAATCTCCCTCGACGGCAGCGGCAAGGACGTCGTCGGCATTCACGCTCACGCCGACGTGGTGCCGGTAACGCCGGAAAACTGGGTACTGAAGGACGGCACCAAACTTGATTCGTTCAAAGTCACACTGATCGGCGACCGCATGTACGGCCGTGGCACCGAGGACGACAAGAACGGCATCGTCGTAACGCTTTACGCCATGAAGGTGATCAAGGAAGAGAAGCTGCCGCTGGCACGCAATTTCAAACTGCTGGTGGACACCACCGAAGAAACCACCGGCGACGCGATTCCTTACTACTTCGAACGCAACCCGACGCCGGAGTACAACCTGGCGCTGGATGGCGGCTACCCGGTGGTGATTGCCGAGAAAGGCTACGGCACGGTCATGGCCAAGTTCGCCAAACGCAAGGCTGAGGGCAAAGGCGCGGAAATCACCTCGATGACAGGTGGCCTGGCGACCAACCAGATTCCATCGGTTTCGGTCGTCACCCTGGTGACTGACAAACCTGCCGACCTGGCGGCCAGCCTGCAAAAGGCCGGCGCTGAATACGCCAAGCGCAATGGCGGCGATTTCGAAGTGAACGCCAAGGTCGATGGCAAAGACGTCAAACTCACCGTCACCGGTGTTTCCGCGCACTCGTCCGAGCCTGAATCCGGCGTCAACCCGGTTGCCCGCATGCTCGACTTCATCCACAGCGTGGACGGCAAGATCGCCTTCAAGCACAACCATATCACCGACGCTGCGCACTACGCCGCCGACAACTGGGGCCTGGACTACAAGGGCGGCAAGCTGGGCGTCGGTTTCGCCGATGACATCATGGGCCCGCTGACCACTTCCCTGACCTACGTCGGCATGGACGACAAAACCTTCAAACTCGCGGTCAACCTGCGCGTGCCGAAGGGCAAATCGCCGGAAGTGCTCAAGAGCGAAATCGCCGACAAACTGGCAGCCTGGAGCAAGAAGAACCATGTCGCGGTGAACTTCGACTATTCGATCGCCGAACCGATGTACCGCAACCCTGAAGGCGAATGGGTCAAGGCGCTGCTGGCGGTGTCCACCGAAAACCTCGGTATGAAACACGAATTCGGCACCTCGGCCGGCGCCACCTCGGTGCATGAACTGCCGAACGGTGTGCAATTCGGCCTGGCACGACCGGAGGTCAAATACACCGGTCACACCGATGGCGAGTTCAAGACCGTTGACCAGTTCTTGCTGGACCTGCAGATCGTTACCGAAATGATGGGGCGAATCGGACAACTGCCTAAGCTGTGATCTCTGTTTCGCAGCCACGATGAACAAAAGGCCCGTCGGTTTCCACCGACGGGCCTTTTCATATCAGTTGGCAGCCGACGTATCGATCCGACTGCGCAGGAAAAACCGCACGCCCATCAACACCATTGCCAAGGTCAACGCGCTGATCAACCCCAACCAGATACCTTGCAGCCCCCACTCCAGCCCGAACGCCATCAGGCAACCCAGCGGCAAACCGACACCCCAGTAACAGAAAATCGCCAGCCACATGGGCACACGAGTGTCCTGCAAACCGCGCAAGGCGCCGGCGGACAGCATTTGCAACCCATCGGGAAACTGTAACGCTGCGGCGTACAGCAAAAGCGTCGAGGCGAGCGCGGTGACCGCTACATCCGCGCTGTACCAACCCGCTATCGTTTCATTGCCCATCAGCATGATCAGTACCGAAACGCTTTGCGCAACCAGGACGATGACGCAGCCCGCCCCGGCAGCCTGCCGGACGCCTTTGAAATCCCCCCGCCCCAACGCATGACCGACCCGAACGGTCGTGGCTTCAGCTACGGCCACCGGGATCATGAAACACAGCTGAGCCAGATTCACCGCGATCTGATGGGCCGCCAGAAAAGTCGAGCCGAGGCGGCCAATCAGTAGCGAGGTGACAATGAACAGACTGCCCTGGGTCAAAATCGCGATGCCGATCGGTATTCCAACCCTCAACAAATCAACGATGCCGGCAAGACGCGGCGGATCGAAGCGGGCAAACAGCTGCAAATGCGCCAGCCGCTTGCCTCGCCAGAGGTGCGCAGCGAACAGCAACGCTTGCAGCCACATCATCAAGGCCGACGCGATGCCCAGTCCTTCAGCCCCCATCTCCACGAAACCCAACTTGCCATTGGTCAGCACATAACCCACTGGCGCCAGAAACAAGAGACCACCAAAACCGAAGACCATGGTCGGACGCATCCAGTGCATTCCTTCGCACAGATAGCGCATGCAGAAAAACAGGGTCAACGCCGGACTTCCCCAACGCACAGCCTGCAGAAAGGCCTGTGCCCCCGGAATAATTTCCGGTGCAATCCCCGCGGGTGCGAGCAGATGAGGCACAAGGCTCAGGAAAGCGAACATCAGCCCTCCCATGAACAGCGCCAACCACATGGCCTGGCGAAAGATCGGCCCAATCTCGTCTGTTCGCTCCGCGCCGTGTAAACGGGCGACTGAAGCGGTCAGCGCAATCAATGTTCCGATTGGCACCAGCATCGGCAGCCACAACAACGCCGTGCCGAGCGTGACGGCAGCCAAGGTATCGGTGCCGTGATTGCCCGCGATGAGGTTATCCACGAAAGCAATCAGCCCTGCGCACAGGTGCCCTATGACCAACGGAAGCGACAGCCATGCGGTTGCTCGAATCTCGTGCAGATGGCCGGGAGGTCTGATCGTTTGTGACATTAAGTGAGATCCTCGAATTCGATCACCCCCGCTTCAACCATCAAGGCTGACGGGGCGGTCGTTATCTCAGAATCGGTCGAGGGCTGGCTGTCAGACGCTTCCGCAAATCACGGATTCACCGTAGGAAAGTTGTAACAGAGCGCAGCACGCACAAGAAACGCGCATACAAAAACGCCGCTCATCACTGAGCGGCGTTTTTGTGAATATGGAGCGGGAAACGAGACTCGAACTCGCGACCCCGACCTTGGCAAGGTCGTGCTCTACCAACTGAGCTATTCCCGCAATGGCGTCCCCTAGGGGACTCGAACCCCTGTTACCGCCGTGAAAGGGCGGTGTCCTAGGCCACTAGACGAAGGGGACA
>NZ_POHV01000079.1:0-4687 GCF_002884345.1 Pseudomonas sp. GW456-12-10-14-LB2 | reverse complement strand
TTCAACCGATCAGGTTGAGTTGGAGAGCAAACCCTGCAGTTGAAAACTGCAGGGCGCGGTGGCTTTTAACCTTGACTCGAGACCGGCTAATGGGTGTCCCCTTTTGATTTGGTCGCCTTTCTTGGTCGCCTTTCTTGATTTTAACTAGGGGGGCTGCCCCCCCCTTTGGCAGAAAATTACGCGATACCTCGGTTGGCTAACCAGGTCTTAATCTTACCGTGATCATTTCGCGCCCAGTCTATGTAAGACGCCACATCGTACCTCGCAGACTTCATCAAACTTGTCGATGACTGCAGCATTTCTTCAAAAATTTCATCATTAGCCATATCAACGTCAACGTTTATAAACTTCGATACAGATTCGATTATAGCCAATCTAGCTTTGCTTACAGCAGCAGTAACATCTTCAGCATTTAAGTTAACTCCCGCACCAGCCAAACCAAATGCGTCTTTTGCCTTATTAGGAATATGCCTACACCAGAATCCAAAAGACATCATATCGCAAGAATCGCTATCTCCCTGCAGGACATTATAGCCAAACAACTGTAACATTTTAGATTTATGCGCAGGAGGCTGCCCTGTCAACGCACCCAAGACCCACTTACCGATACCTGCGCTCAACAAATTATTATAAGAAGGAGCATCAATCTTTCCAACATCAATACGTCGCTCGGCGAGAGTATTTTTACCAAATATCTCTAGTTCACAGCATTTATTGTAGACCGCTTCATCAACATCGAAAATCTGCTCCAAACCCTCTACAAATTTTCGAAATGCGCCCTCATGAACCATGTCTTGATTAGTTCTAGTGGTTACAAAGAAGAGCCAGTCCTCTGTACGATTGTCCGCTTGATGCCTCAAAAGCTTGAATAACGCATCATAATAATTACTTTGCTTATCTTGAGGCGGAGACTCAAGCATACTTCTGCACAAGTCGATATTTATCACATCATAACTGGATGCTCGCTTGATAATATTTTCTTGCGCAATGGACTTATTGACACAAAGACTTTCTAGCTGATCTTCATAAACATCAGATGAAGGGTCGATATATTTCAGCCCATGGAGTTCATTGATCGAGATCAACTGATCCATAGTAGTTTCTTTGTCGCCCGCAGTAATTTCGTTCAACCCAATGAACCTTAAATGGACCTCTTTCTCCGCGCAGATCGTATATAGTGAGCGCACATCGAGCAAATCCGATCCAGGAAGACTCAAATACTGAAGTGAGCGATTTTTTTTCTTCAGCTGTAGATGCTCTATCAGATTCGAAGCTGCATAGTTCCATTGTTTATTGCGGATATACTGTTTTCTAGGCTTATGCCAAGGTGCGAATTTCGTCTTAAGGGAAACTGAGCCATGAGCAACATCACTAGGACCAAGATCGACTTCCAGTTCGTCTCCATTATCCATATTTCTTGATATCCATAAGAAAAATTTTGCCAATCGCACCTATCAGGCGCTCTACCTCGTCTGCACTTAAGCTAGAAAGCAACCCATACGACTCTAGGATATCTGCGACAGCCACAAGTTTTTCCTCATGCAGTCCCATGCGAGCTTTTTCAGTAGAAGTTGCATTGCGAGCCTTTGTTACTACTGACTCCCTGTTGATTGATATCGTCCCCGGCTCGTCCAGAATCGGCGTTTGACCAACTTTTGTAGCTGAGTAAAATTTAACCGATCGGCTCTTTGTAAAGTTAACGACTACAGAATCAATATCCGATTTTACTTGATCAATTTTTATCTTGTTTTGCTGAGCAGCGGAATCCTTACTTAATGCCTTATGCTTACTCATAAATTGACGCAGGGCATTATGCATCCAACGTTTTAGATACTGAAAATGAGGATGAGCAATATTGAATGACTCACGATCAATATTCAGTGATGAATCTAGACCTTTTATTGCAAACACTTCACCAGACAACTGTCTCAAGCGAGTCTGCTCAGAAACCTGATAATCAAGAAACGAGGAATCAAATAGGGTACCGTTAGCACCATTAATACGAATTAAGCAGCCATTGTGCTCAAGCGGAACGACCTTACTATTCCAAAGCATGTAATATTCAAACTCAAGCTCTCCACCTCGGTATGCTTCCGGCACGCTACTTAACGAGGGGTTAGCTCTACCGACAAACATCAACTGCCCTTTAGCCTTTTCAGCTTCTCCTCCAACAGATATAGGACGACGCAACTCGACCCCATCTATAATAACAGAGAAAGGAATTTCACTTTCCTCACTTCTGGCGACAAGCCCTAATCTGGACTCTAATGTTTCTTCGCCTTTGAGTTCAATTTTTTCAGGAGCGCTCCCTTTACCCCCATTATTGATGAGGTAAATCTCCACATTATCAGAGGCACACACTTCATAAGGATGCTTTTCGATGTATTGAATCGGAACCGACAGACTAATTGACCATATCATTCGAAGATATGAGTCTAAAGAGGTTAGTAGCTTAACGTTTCCACGCTTAGAGTCAGCAGTTAAAACGCCAACTTCAGCAACCAACTTCTTAAATTTATCTACCGGATCATCCGTTGAAAGCCAAGGCAACTTGGATGTCGTAATCAATACTTCTGGATTTTTTGGGTCAATTTCGCCGATATGAAAATCAGGCTCTCGAGGAAGATCTTTAAGCTCGTCTTCCAAATCAAACTCAACCTCTTCGACATCAGCACTGGATGCCTCACGCTGAAATTGTATGGCGTTCCAAAGAAGCTTTGACTGCAGGCTCTCTCGTACAAACGGCCGTATGTTCAACAGCGTAATTTCAGTGCCCGAAGAGTCTAGATCCTCCGCAGGCACATACGTAATCTCTGCCTTACCTGTTACGTAGTTATCTTCATCAGTCTCTGATTCAACTTCAGCCTGAGGCCGTAAAAGAATATCGCAAACAAGGCGTTTGTTATCCCCTTTGACCTTAGAAACGATAACGATGTGATGTGTAATCTGAGAGACGGAAAATAGACCGATGCCAAGCTTACCAATCAATCGACGCTTCATCGGACTGAGGTTTTTATCTAGCTCACTCGTCACATCATGGTATTTACCGTCTTTGCTACGCTTTAGACTACCACCGATATTACAAATAATATGCGCCAGAGTATTTTCGTCTAACCCATGCCCATTGTCTCGAACAACTATTTTTGAAAAACGAGGTGCATCAGTAAAAATCCGTACTTCAGTAGCGTCCGCATCGTAGGAGTTAGCTATCAATTCTCGCAATGCTGAAGCTGGCTCTCTGTATATCCCATCAGTAATTCTTGCGAATACACGCTGGTTCGTTTTGAGTGTCGCCTGGACAGGAGCATCATAAAACTTTGAAGTAGCCAACTGCCTACGCAGAGCCACCTCATCGTCAGAAAGCCCTGCTTCGCTACTAATGTCATCCATAACTTTTACACCCTACAAAACTTGTTCCATTATTGACTCCGCTATCCTCTCCGCTACCGGAGGTGGCACAGCATTAGAAACTTGCTTTACTTGCTGACTCATATTTCCCTCAAGAACATACTTGAATGGAAAGCCTTGCAACTGCAACGCCTCATAGATACTTAGACGTCTATTACCATTTGGATGTACGTGTATCTCACGGTTGCCGTATGCGACCGTCCTACTTGGTTTCATCCAGTCAAGTTGAATAAAAGATCTACCGCCAACAGGCATCACTCCGGTTTCAAACCGTTTTGATTTAGGCCGAGATGTCCAATGGTTTTGGTGGTACGGAATTGAATCAGCCACCAATTTATTGGATAAAAAAACTGGTTCCGGTAGATCACTAATAACATCTTTAACGACTTTTATTTGTAGAGTAGACGGAGCTGGAAAATTGAACCTTCCAACTCCTGCATCCTTACAAACCCCAACAATAAACAGACGCCTGCGCGCTTGGGCGACCTGATAATTACTAGCGTTCAACTCTTGTTCATAAATATCAAAATTTTTCGACAACTCCTCGCGCAGCCCTTTCAAAAAACTTTCGTTTTTTCTTGCGCGTATTTCCGGAACATTTTCAAAAACAAAAAACTTTAGACCAAACTTACGATAAAAAGAATTCACTATCGCCGCGTACTTCAAAGCTAATTGATTTCGCGGATCCTCTGCGTGCCTGCCTACATTGCCACGAGAGAACCCTTGACAAGGAGGCCCGCCAATTATTCCGCTAATTTGCTGACCTTCACCACAACTATCGGTTACAGACTGGCATAGTTGCTCGACAGTAGTTTCTAAAAGATCAACTACTCGACCCAAATCACCAGCATGATTCCTGTTATACGTTTTGATTGCCGCGGCATCATAATCTGCTGCAAAGCAAACTTCAAAACCCGCGTTGATGAAGCCTAAATCAAGACCTCCCGCACCACAAAACAGACTAACAACTTTATGTTTTTCAGATGAGAGGCTATTGCCTTCAGTCTTAATTTTTTCTATAGCCATTGAGGAGACTGAAGCCTTCATTAAAAAAACCTACCCAAAAATTACAGCCTTATACCACACGATAGCGCTTTCGTTCAAACGAGAGCAACACATCACCTGCCAGAATAGTCAAATAATCACATCAAGCTTTCTCCAACTTCTGTAAGCATCCCCTCTCCCGCGCAAATGCGTGTACCTACATAATGAACTGATTTACTTATCGGCGCCCCTTTTCAGCCTCCAAGCCCCGTCAGCACACCACTCAGATCCCCCG
>NZ_POHV01000078.1:0-5056 GCF_002884345.1 Pseudomonas sp. GW456-12-10-14-LB2 | reverse complement strand
GGTTGGGTGTTGGTTTGATCATGGTGAAACTCCTACATCGTCAAATGGGAGCCGACACTCTCGCTACCAAACGATGGGTGGCGGCCATGCTCAGGTTGGTAGACCGGGACGTAGGAACCGGCGCGCCCGAAGACGCCCTGTGCATGACCACCATGACGCGGAGTCTTTCAGACACTGCACATCATGATGCTTATGCAACCTACGATAATCCGGGGCTACCAAACCCCATCACTGTTTTTCAGTGACCAGGAAACGATAAGACCCGCGTCGTAGACGCACAAGCCGGCGGATTCTGGCGTAGTCGTAGGCAATGACGCAAGGCGTTGTAGCCTTGGGGAAGTTACGGCGGGTTGCTTTAAACGGAGCTGTTTAAGTGCTCAAAGGTGAGGGCTTATTTCCTGAAAAATAAGTCCCCTATTGGCTACTGCATGCCTCGTAGGTGGCGAAAATCAAGCTTGTGAGCTATTTCTTGATTACCGGCACGAAGCCAGTGGGGACACAATTCAATGAATAATACAACTGATTCCGATAACAATTGGGCGGAACTTGTTTCAGGTTTAATAGCAGGTTGGGAGTGGTTAGAACGATTGCTGGCAGCGCTTTGGAATGGTTTAGGATGGCCTCATTCCGCTCTTATAATGTTTTGTGTACTCATATGTTTGTTCAAGGACGAAATTCGAAACGTTATTCCAAGAATAAGAAAGTTTGGAACTGATGGGTTCGAGATGGAATCGCCACCGCAAGCGCAGCAGGCGACTAATGAAGGTGAGCTGCAGGAGCCTCCAGTAGGTGATTTTCCTCATGTATTTGGAGTGGTTTTTGAAGCTGTAACGAGAGAAATCGAAGGCAAAGATATGGCTGAGGCCAAGCAGTTTCTTGTTCGTGATAGCGCTGGTTGGCGTGTTCTTTGTTTTTTTGAGAATATCTACTCGAATATCTTCGGCGGGCAGATCCAGTTGCTTCAATTGTTGAACCAGCGTGGACTAGCTGGTATGCCGACCGCTGAAGCTGAACGAGAATGGTCTGCTTATAAGGAACGCTTTACGCCTGCGCTTGATGACTGGGAGATGGATGGGTTTCTTGCATTCCTTATTGGAAAGGAATTGATCATTAAATCAGAGGATCGCATAGCTATAACGTTCACAGGGCATGAGTTTTTGATTTGGATGACGAAATACGGACGTTCAACTAATCGTCCATGGTAGATAACCGTTGAAGAGAACTAGGACATTAGCTCGATTGTCGTTTTAAGCTTTTGAAAACTGGCAGACTTATTTTTCAGAATAAGTCTGCCAGTTTTTTGGTATTTTTTGTTTTTTGCCTAATTCTTGCGTTGCCGGCATGCAGGAATAACTACGAATTTTTATAACGTGGCCCTGAATGGTGTTGTGGAGCACTTGACTTCAATGTTGTGGTTCCCATTTGGGTTCGACGCATGCCAATCAAAGTCAGTTTTTCCAACAAACGAGGACATTGACCAAAATGCTACTTCTTGATTCGGCATTGGTCCGATGTGCACAGCCCTAATGGATTCAAATGGGAATTCAACTTCGATGTATGGAATTAAAATATTGCCTCTCGGCCGAAATTTCACTTCAAAAGAATCGTTAAAATCAGCACCGCGAATTATTCTAACCTCGCGCTCTTCTTCAAAGCTATGATGCTTAAATGTCGCTGCCGTTTTAATTAGATCCACATAAGCCGCTACTCCATCATCGTCCATGCTGTGAGGGTTTCTGTCATGAGATCGCCCAACCTTGCGCAAAGTCTCAACAACTGAAGAAAATGCTTTTTCTTTTTTCTGCTTTGAATCGTACAAGCACCATGATTTATTTGAGGATAAAAGATCTCCGTCAAATTCAATGGCGTAAGCCCCATATGCGCGCCATTGACTTAATAAGTCACCTGACTGACTAAATGAACATACAAATATATGTGGTGATTCCGAGAGGTCTGCGAAGTCGAAAGTCAAATTTTCTTCAATAAAAGACGAAGCAGCTTCAACGTACCGTGGACTAACTCTAGCGGTGGCTGAGCCGCTCTTCAGTTCCTCAAGGATGTGCTGTAAACCATGACGCATCTCCTCTGAATCATTCAAAAAACGAAGGTCCGTTAACCACAGTTTTCTGTTAGTTAGTATTGACTGCACGGCTGCAGCATCTGTGTAGTGAAAAAGCCGCATTTGATCTCCTTTGTTTATAAGTTGCTCAATAAATATTTTACGAAATGCAAAGAGGAAAAGTGACCGATCTATTTTCTGAGCGGTACGCAGAAAAATAAATCAGTACACTTTTTTGTACTAGCATAGGTGTAAAAGCGTTATTGATTGTTTGGTTGTTCGTTGAGTGCCATTTCTATCTCTTTGACTGCAGATTGAAGTTGCTCCGCCAGTGGTGATGCGAGTGCAGGCCCTGCCAGAAACGAAAATAATTCTCTATCGAATAGTTGAGATTCAGCTAGTTTTGCTTTGGCTAACAAGATTGCATACGCAAAATGACCGTAAGGATGCGCACTTTCCAAGCTTGAGATATCTTCTTCAGTAAGGCTGCTGAGCATTTTTAAACCGAGATCTATCTCTCCCATTTTTAGTGCGATTATTGCATAGTTGGTTTTATAGATTACTTTAGATGGGTCTTTGTTGGTCGCAGATTGATAGTGCTCTAATGCTTTTTGATCCAGGCCTAAGCTCCCAGCTGTCAGCCCTCCGAGGTTATATATTGGAGCTGTTTCAACTCCAAGTTTAATCAGCCTATTAAAGTCGGTGTAGGCGATGTCAAATGAGCGAGCTTTTCGCAAGGCTTGTAGGATCGTCACTGCTGTCTTCAAGCTGAAGTGACATATTGGATTTTCTTTCTGACGAACTATTTCAGAGGCGGAGAATCTGGCTAGCTCTATTACTCCGGTTGAATTCAAGTCAATTTCTGCTGTTTCATTTATTTCATTTAAATCGTCGGCGCAGCAAATGCCTGCTGAAATTTCTAGTGCGGGATACTCCGCAGCGATTTCTTTGGTGAATTTTAGTATCACGGATTCACTGTAGGTGTTGTTTGAACCCACAATGCAAATGGACCCACTATCCAATACGGCAATTATATTCTCGGGAGGGAATGAAACTTGGGCGCCCCTGTAAAGCTTAGCCAGCGCCTTGTTTAGTGCCGCTGTGCCGTACTTTCTTAAAAAATCTCCTTCTCGAGTGAATCTAAAAACTACTGCAAAGGGTGCCTCGGAACCGCTAGCGTTGCTTTTGATAAAATCTTGTAATGCATGGATGTCGGAGCTTATAAGTGAGTCGTAATCGGAGGCGAAATATCTAGAGGTATTTGGAAGTAGATGACCAATGCTTCCGGCAGGAATTGCCTCTAAGTGCGATCCGGCATCTAGTTCTATTTTAGTGTTTTCCGATGTGTCGATAAAAGCAAATGATATCTCTGGCTGTGTGTTGAATACCACAATTCGACTGCTTTCGACTCTAGGGTAAATTCCAAGGGTTCGCGTTGTTCTTCCGTCGTTAATAGAGAATTTTTTCTTTCCTGTAAATGTCGGGTGGTAAACTTTGAATTCTTGACCAATGTTTACTCCGACATTTGATCCTATGTCAATTGCAACTACTCCAGTTCTTAGGTCTTGTTCAATTATTCTTCCGCAACTGGACAGTATTTCATCGTAGAATATAACTTGATTTCGTCCGGCTGCTTTAGCTCTATAAAGAGCCGTGTCAGCTAGGTCTAGCAACGCCGCCGATGGGTCATCGCTTAAATCTAATTGGGATATGCTTGTATGGAATGCAACTCCAATACTTGTTGTAATTCCTCGATCAGGTATAGGGGGGGGAGTTAGAGCGGATAGGTTGTCACTTTTGCAAAGCCACCGCCACTCGATGTCAGTCGGAAGAATCTCGTCACATATAGAGCATCTAAATTGATTAGCCCATGTTAGGAGTTGTTCCTTGGTTTCGTTTGCGGTAATAAGAATTAAAAATTCTTCGCCTGATGGATGACCAATATCTATTGATGTAAAAGGTGTGGCGCTTTGGATTTGTATGGCGCACTTCTCCAAGCGATTCCCAAAGGTTTTTAGAACTTGATCACCATACAAGTGTCCCCAGGTATCATTGACCTGTTTGAAGTAATCTATGTCTAGCGCCATTACGGCAAGAATTTCTGGTAGTTCGCTTTCTTGAGCTTCAAAATCGGGGGTTGGCTCATTTCCAATGTTATTTAGGCGAGCTTTTAGCTTTTCTCTAAATGCATCTTTGGCTAGTAAATGTGTCAGTGAGTGATGGGACACCCGATAGGCGTTAGAGGCACCTTCCTGTATTTTCTCTATCACCGCTTTGAATTTTTTACGAGTCTCTAGTCGAGGCGATTTCGTGAAAGTCAAAGAAGCAGTTGCATCGTAATCTTCAAGATAGTATCTAGCTGTTAGGCTATTCGCTGTATGATATGCAACCGGATCGCCTTTCGTTTTTTCAAGGCTTTGAGCCAAGGCTGCAGTAACAGTATTTCCTTCAAGCTCCATCCATTTATCTTCATTTTTGAAGTGCACAACGCATTTTATATTATGTGGAAGAAGCTCTGCTGCAAGTGCGTCCTTTAGGGAGTTTAATTTGTCAAGTTTCATTTGAATGATTCGCCCTGTATTTTTTGTGCTGAGTCAAAGCTCAATTTTTTAATCACAGTTTCGCTGGCAAAAAACGCGATCCTTGCTGATGGCAAAAGGCTGCCACAGAATCACTTTCGACGCCATGCAATTACTTTTGATTTTCCATTCACAATGGGGGACGGCGGCGAAGTCAAATGTAAATAAAAGCGGCGTCGTAGATGCGGATCGGCAGTGGCCCAGGAGTCGGTGCTATAGGCCAGATTTTTCCGGGTAGCAAAGGCCGGGCACTACTCGAACCCATTATCAACGAGTAAACACTGCAACTTAAGTTCTAACCCACCGCCCGCGACTCCAACCACTCAACCAATCCACCCCCCACACCAAAATCAGCATAGCCAAAATCACCATCCCCGCCTGCGCCTCCTGAAACAAACTCAAGCTCACATACAACATC
>NZ_POHV01000077.1:0-6059 GCF_002884345.1 Pseudomonas sp. GW456-12-10-14-LB2 | reverse complement strand
GTGGTGTTGCCGACGCTGACCAGGCCCTGACTATAGGGTGGAAGTTAGTGTCTCGGCGCTTCAGTTCGAATAGTGCCATCTGGGATATAGGATCAAGCGCCACGGTAAAAGAAGGCGAGCAAGTAAAGAACGTTTTTAGTTATTTTCTGCCAGAAGTGGATCGTCGTGAAAATCCCAACCGGCCGATAGCTGGGGTGGAACTGGTTCGCCTATGGTAAGAACCAGTGATGCCCCTCCCGCCTAAACTGAAGCACTCTTTGCCGATATCTGAACGTACATTCGGACAAGATGCGAATCTCTAATTCAAGCTGGTGCTCCATAAGATTTTGCTCTATAAATTATCGAACTGCTAAAATCTCTTTGCATTTTCCTATCACCTTTAGCCAATCGCCAAATCAAGGAAGTAATCGATGGCCATGAATTTTTCACCCGGCGTTTTTGCCGATCACCTATCTGAAATTGCGGGCCAAAAGGTTGGCTTAGCTTTATCAATGCAAGAGCTATGTGATCACCTCTCCGGAGATCATCGCAATCTCGGAGATGTGTTACTTCAGTCTGAAAAGAGTGGCTTGCGGATTCGCTCTGAGGAGTTTGAGGCGATCTGTTATCGGTTGCTTCACAGGATCGGCTACACAGAAGACGAGGAAAATGGCATACCTCCCCAGATCAAGCTCTACCATAAATACAAGCACAACCCTCGTTTACTGGCTATATACGAGGGTGTAAGCGCTATTTTTAATCAAATGATGATGGAGATAATTGAAGAAACTACAAGAAGTGGTGGCAAATCGATAGATCCATCGCAAATTATGAAGCGTTGCGCCTTGGAATTTGGACGAACTGGCTTGGATATGGCTATGGAGCATATTCGGGGTTTCGACCATCACATGCGAATCAGTCCTCACTCTTTGTCTAGATACGATGAGTGGAGCAGCACTATAGAACTCAAGTCGCTCTTTACTGGCGCCTTAGATGCTCCCGAAAAAGGAACATTCATTGACCAGCGATTTATAAATTATTTATCCAACAATAATCACCGCTTGGCAGAAATGCACTGGCGAAAATTTGAAGAACTCACAGCGGAATACTTCGAAAGGGAGGGGTTTCGCGTTGAAATCGGTCCAGGTACTAACGACGATGGCGTAGATGTCCGATTGTGGAAGCAAGACACACCGGAGGATGCGAAACCGACCTGTCTGATACAGTGTAAGCGGCAGAAAGCAAAAGTTGAGAAAGTGATAATAAAGGGCCTTGCGGCGGACGTGCAATTTATGGGTGCCGAGTACGGCATGATAGTTACAACATCAGAGTTGAGTCCTGGCGCGCAAACGACCATCAGTGCTCGAGGTTATCCGATACAGGTTGTTGAGCGACACGCCGTGAACGCTTGGCTCACTCGCCTTCGGACTCCCGGAACAGGGATTGTAAGGATCTGATATGGAAGTTTGGTGGGATGCTATCGATCTCAAATTTCTCAATTGAAAAATGAAGCAGCAGAGGTTGAACCTCAGTTTTTGCTGGCATGTGCGATCCGTTACGAGCGGTGACGGGTAGCATCGGTCATTTGATCTAGGATTAGTTACGCTATTCAGCGATTTTTAAGTGATCATTTGAAAAATTAATTCTATATTTTGCATGTCTTCCTATTAGCTGCTCTGTCATAAGCGTAAAGTTAATAGGTTTATGAAAGGTAGCCCTATGCGTAGTGATATTCAATCTAAACTCAGGCTTTGGTCAGATGGGGCAGGGAAGGCTGAAGTGTTTGTTAACGCCTTTCTTTCGAGCTTGGGGGTATATCCACCGTTGACAAATGTCGCCCCGCTTGGAGGGCCAGATGGAGGGCGTGACTTACAAAGTGCAGATGGTACTTTAAGGGTTGCATGCTATTTTCCCACCAAGGAATACAAGTCATTTTCAGAAATAGAAGCTAAATTTTTGAAAGACTTGAATAAGGTAAGTCGGGCGGATGTAACAGCTTTTGTTTTTGTCACAGGTCAGTTAATGCAATTGGCTGACAAGGAGAAGTTGAAATTCCAAAGCCCAATTTCCAAGACTGCAGTATATGATTGTGGTGATATATTGAGTGCGGTGAGTGCTCCGCAAGCTGGTTTCTTACGAGCATTGCTTGGATTTCCAGACAAGGAATCCATGCCAAGCAAGCCAAGATTTGAAGGTGTACTTTCGTCTATAGAAGACTATAAGGTTTTTTCAAGTTTTATTTGTGAGAATGATGAGGGTATTGTTTTTCTCAATCTGACTATGGATGATAGTAGTTTTCAGGGTAGTATAGATGAGCCAAATCCATATTTTGTAGCTTATGAAGAATGTTTCGAAGATTTGGAAGATGGGGAGGAGCCTTCGTGTTATAAATGCACAGGTACGGAGTTCTCTGTGCACATATCACATGTTTTAGGAAGTTGCTTTTTTTACTGGCAGAGGGGGTTTTATAGATTGAGAGGATACTTCGTAATTACTGGCTACTCAGGACCGTATCAAGGTCTGATGGCCTGCAATCTTAGAGGCGTCAGGCATGAAGATGTCCGAATGTAGGTCTCCGAGTACTAAGATTCCTAGCAATCTGCTGCGTAGTAATATGAGTCACCGTAAACTCCAGACGCTTTCGACAGGGAGCTTTTTCGGTTGAAAGTCACCACTCACACCGCTTTTCACAAAAAACTGCCTAGCACCAGAGGTTCAAGTATGGATCAGGCTCGCGCAGGTTGAGGAGAATGCGGCGGAGAATTGTCTTAATAGAAATGGCTGAAAGGCGAACCGCAGATTAGAGTTATGGGTTCGCCTTTCGGTAACACCCCTCAACCTATTAGCTATTTACTCATGGCTTGATAGTGCTCGGAGTACCCGCACCCTTCAAAGATTAACCTCAGACCGTCTTTGAAAACCTCATGATCGAATTCTTTTATGTCAAAAATATTTTGGCCCAAAGAATGTGACTCTCGATTCATGTATCTGTAGAAGGTTGTGAATTTTTCAGCCGACAGAGCTGGCTTTTGGAAGACGTTGTTAAAGTCCGTTTTTTGAACAAAACTGAAAAAATATTCGACGATGTTCCGCATACAGTTTGCGATCAGCGCCGGTGGCGCAGCCTGGTCTTTTATGATTGACCAGTATGATTGGTAGTCATTTTGAATCTCCTCGTATTTCATTGGGGTTACCGAGCTTCCGTTTTTGTTCTTATAAACCCTGAATAGTTGCTGAGTCTCTGATCGGGTTTTATGGTTCGTGTGAGTCAGTTCATAGAAAAAGTACAAGCTATGAGTCAGCACAAAAACCTGCTTGTAAAGGTCACTATTTATGAAGTGTTTTTTGATTAACTGTCCAATATTGAACACGTAGAGATGAGAAAGACTTGAAATGGGATCGTCAATCACAACCACTTTAGTTTGAGGGACAGCAGTGGCGGTTTTCTGTCCTTTACAAAGCTCCATAAAGTAGAGAAAACTGATAACCGTTTTCTCACCTTCACTCAACGAGTGAAAGGCATTTGCTTGATCGGTAGTTCTAGATACGCGGTAAAAATTATCACCATACGGCACCACAGAAAAGCCATCGATGCCAATTTCCAACAGTCCGCAATTAATGTTCTCAATTGACTCTTCAATATTTACCGTCTGTTTTCTAAGGTTGGCGATCTTACCGCTAGATGCCGTGACATCTGCAACTATATTAATGGCAGACTGGCTGATTTTACTGGTCTCTTCTTTTAGCGCAGATGCTGACTGAGAGTAGGCGGAAATCGTCTGGTCGTAATTCCAGCGCATCAGCGTCCAGAAACGAGATCTTATATTGTCTTTGGTTTTTTTCTTGTTAGCCAGTTTGTCATTGTGGGCGTCAATAATCTCGTTCAGACCCTTGATCAATTCGTTGATCAGATCGACGGTGGATTTTGTATCGGTAAGTACCACTGGCGTGCTCGGGCTTTTGGTTTTGTTACTAATGTGCAAGATGTTTTCCCGTATTGATGCCCGTAAGGCTTCACAGGCGATAGTCCAAGCATCTATAAGCTCTTTTTTAGCAAGCGGAGAATTTGAAATGTCTTGAATGTTCAGGTTGGAGGTTAGTGTCTCATACTGAGTTTTGATTAACTCCAGTTCTTTAATATCTTGCTCGTAGGCCTCGTCGAAGACATGTCGTATAGAGTCAATGATGTGTTTCGTAATTGTTTTTTGCTGGCAAAATGGGCAGGCTTGGGGATCCTCGTCATCTGAAATGTACTGAAGTCCTTGCTTCACCCAGTCAGAATTTTTAGTTTTCGTAATGAATTCGGCAACCGACCCCTCTTGGCTGCCAACAATTATCTTCGACCATAATGGGTCTCTCTCAATACTCAGCCACCCAGCAGAAAGGATAGGGGAAGTTGTGAATGAAGCTGCACCTTCTCCCTCAATAGATGATGCTTCTGCTTTCAAATCTTCAACCGTATAGTCAGGCGCATTTTCCGGTAGCGGTAAACTGACAATATGTTGAAAAAGGAGTTCGGTTCTTTTCAAGCTTTCTAGGCAGAACTCAAGAACACGATCACCGCCTGAGAAGGTTGTCTTAATTTCCCAAATCTTGCTACTTGCCTTTGACTTTGCTTCTTCGAGCTTTATGGCTGTCTCGGCAGCTAACCTCGCATTTTCTTGCTGAGCGGTTAGGTGTTTCTCAAGTTCTTTCGTCTCAGCTTCGATTTGCTGGAGAGCACCTTTGTTTTCTTTCGACAGGGTGAAGATCCCTTTTAAATTATCCTCTTCGTAAAAGTAGTCATTCAAAAAGCTTTGGTTGTATACAAGAATTTCACAAGCTTGGCTCGTTTTTAAGCTGCATTTCACAAACTGTGGTGCGTTTTGGTTGTACAAGAACTCGGAGATAGTGCTCTTTCCCGCCCCGTTTAGCCCGTATATAAGCGACGTTTTATTAATTGGGGAAAAAGTGGATTTGGATTTGTAGCTGGTGACGCCATCTATATTCAATTCCGTGATCATAAAGAAACTCCAGAATGCTAAGTGGCTTTGCGCCATCTCTGTTGGCGAGGAGGAGCATAGGCGAGCAAGGGGATGTCTGCCACTTTGTCTTTTGACAGGGGGAATCAAGGACTGTCCAAAGGCAAGCGAGGAAAGTGGCGGGATATATTGGGACGCGCAAGGCATGTCCTAGTCAGCGCGCTAATGGCTGGTTCCAAGGTGCAAAGTGAGATAGGGGGGCCGGCATAAGGGGACGGATCTGTTGAGAGATCCGAGACGGGATGAGGGGCCCGATAAACACCAACGTTTAAAACGACATCTCCAGACACTCTCTCAGGCTACATATCCTTGCGCCGTTGCCTACAGCTACGCCAGAATCCGCCGGCTTGTGCGCTTTGTACCTGGTCTTTATCGTCTACGTGTCGCTGGCAACCCAGCGACCGGGTTTAGCGACCCGACCAGGTATAAGTTCAACGACGCTCCCGTTTGTCGCAGACATTTGCGATGACGATATGGTGGCTGTGCGTGGGAGACCTTCGGGTCTGCCGGGTCTTATACCTCTCGGTTCGCTAACCCGCGTACAGCTGCCACCCCTACTTGTTTAGCGACAGGTGTTGGTGGTTCCACCAGGTATAAAAATGGAGCTTCACCATGATCAAACCAACACCCAACCCGCCCGAAACCGACTCGGTTTCCCCCTACGAATCCACCGATTCCAGAAAACTCCACGAAGCCGCCGACCGCGCGCTCGACCATTACCTCTGTCCACCCGGCTCCACGCCGCCCCCACGCAGAACCCGCGGGATGTATGCCGTGACTGCGGACAACAAAAACGAAGAACTGCTGATTGATGCCAGTGAAACTCTCGCTTCGGCCCAAACCATTGCCCAGAACATCGCCAGTCTGGTGCCGGCTTCGCAGCGTCGGGCGTTGGTGGGCATTGCGCAGTTGATCATGCTCGGGGAGTTAGCGGTGAATCGGGCGTTGGATAATTTGCAATTGCCGGTGAAGCAGACCTCAGGATCACCTGCTGATTAAGCTGGTGCCAATTCTGGCGCCTTCGCGAGCAAGCTTGCGTCCACAGGGATTTAGGGGGGG
>NZ_POHV01000076.1:0-6655 GCF_002884345.1 Pseudomonas sp. GW456-12-10-14-LB2 | reverse complement strand
AACTGACGCTGGTCGGCGGTGGCAGCTTCATCAAGATCGATGGCGGCGGCGTGACCATGAGCGGGCCGGCGATCAACATCAACTCCGGTGGTGGACCGGGCAGCGGCACCGGCGCCGCCCCGTTGATGCCAGGCGTGCTGAAGCAGGCGGATGCCGACAAGACTGGCGCCGTGCTGACCCCAGCGCAAATCAACACCCTCAAACGTAATGCGCCGTTCTGCGAAGAGTGTGAAAAATGCAAGGCAGGTGCCTGTGCCATCTAATCGACTGACACCCAAGGACTGGCTGGCACAACAGCCGCTGCAAAAAGACGAACGTCTGTATCTGATCGTCAGCGCCGCCAGTGATGCCGAAGCGCTCAAGGCCTTGTATCAGAGCGAACCGTCCGTGCAGGCCATTCCCGTCTGGGGCGGAACGCCCTACTCCACCTGGCAACCGGTGATGCCATACGTCGCCGAACTCAAGGCCAACTCGGCCTTCCTGCCCTGGATCACCAAAACCGACGCCCTCGACTGGGGCTGGCTGGCGATCTCCCGCTCGGAGCCCAACGAAGTCTTCGAACATCTGCGTAGTTTGACCCAAGTGAAAATGCCGGACGGGACCGAAGTGTTTTTCCGGTTCTGGGATGGGCGGCATATCTATCCGATTCTTGAAGGGCTGGGTGAGACGGCCGGGGAAGTGTTGCCGGTGTTTGAGCGGTATCTGATTAATGGGCGGAGCCTGGAAGTCGGGCCGAGGGTGGTGCCGAAGGCGAAGGATTGGCCGTGGTGGGAGGTGCCTCAAACGCTCTTGGATCTCCTCGCAAAAAAGGATCACACCACCGTCGTTGAGAACCTGATGCAGTGGCTATCAGAGGATTGTCCAGAGCTTTACTTCGAATTCCCTGAAGCCAACCTGCGCAGAAAGGTCGAACGCTTCGTACGCCAAAACCCCAATACAGAAGAGATGGCAGAGCGTCTTGCTGCTGAGCTGACAAAGGAAGTCACGTCATGAATACCCCGATTGGTACATTGGTCCTGCGTGTGCTGGACGCCAAAACACCTGACGTGAGCCTGATTCTCAAAGACTTCAAAAACTGCCTGAGCGATTACAAGGATTGGGCTGACGGTTTCTGGACGGGCTGGGCGCTGGATGTCGACCAGACCTTCAAGGTCGGCAACGAAGTCAGCGTCACGAAACGCAAGACCAAAACCGGCGCCGTGGAAACTTATGCGACCTGCCCACTGGTGGGTGATTTCACGCTGATCCATATGTTTGAGTCAGCGCGATTCGTCCCAATTGGCAATACTCCGGTGAAGCTGGAGCCAGTGACCAAAGGCACCTTCTACGACGACGTTACCGGACCGGTTATCGAAACCATGATCGGCCCAAGCGGCATCAAGGTGGTTGAAGGCTGCAAGAAAGGTCAGACCTACCGCATCACGTTCTTTCCCAATGTCTCGCAGAACGACGTCAAAGCGCTCTATGACTCCTATCAAGGCGTTATCGGCAAGCTTGACAGCTGGCTGCAAAGCGAATGGTCGAGCAAGTTTCAGCCGCAATGGGCCAGCTACTCGGCGGCAGACCGTGCCGGGCGTTCGGTCATTTTGCTTAAACGGGCACTGGATGGTTTTGAGAAAGCGCTGCTTCGTCTGTGGGACGACATCAAAAGCCTGTTCGAGCTGCTCGCCAATCCGCAAAAAAACTACGCAAAACTCAAAAAATATCTCTCGGACATCGAAATCGACAAGCTCTATGCCGCGTCGAAAGAGTCCATCGCTTCAGGATTGCTGATCCTCAGCGACGAGCCGCTGATGTTCATCTATGTCTCGGCGATTGTGGCGTGGGTAGGCATGCTTCCGCCGCAGGTCATCGTCGACGTTATGACGGCGATTGCTTCGGAGTTTCTGATCAACGTACTGGTGGGTATCTGCCTGACGGGTGGTGCCGGCCTGGCTGTAAGAGCAGGGACAAAAGTCCTGTCCACGGTCAAATCGGGTGAAGCGATCAAGTATCTGGATGATCTTGCTTCTACTCTGATGACACTCAGCAACAAGCACGCCCTGCCTGCTCATGCGGAAGTGTCGAAACCAATCATCGCCAGCGCCAAGAATGTGCCGATGAAGCCTGCCAAAACGGCAGCATTGAAGATCGACGAAGCCGCCACTGAAGCGCCCAAGCCTAAACCCCAGCCTCCGCAGGCCGCACCCAAAAGCCAGGTAGCCGAGCAACCAGCCAAAGCCTCGCTGCCCAAGACTTCAGATACACCGAAACAAGAGGTCAAAGATGCCTCTTCATTCCCACGTGACAAGAAACAGAACCAGACCAAGCTTGAACCGAAGGAGAAGGTCGACGACGTTCCCGATCAATCCAAGACCCCCGACGAGAAAAGCGCTACCTGCGCGAAAAAAACCTGTACCAATGGTTGCCCGGTCTCAATGGTCACCGGCGAGGAACTACTGACGCTGACCGATGGTGAACTCGGTGGTCTGTTGCCCTTCGCCTGGACTCGTCTCTATCGCACTAGCGCCGCGGAAATTGACTGCGGTCTTGGATATGGCTGGAGCCATGCCCTCGCCCAACGGGTGGACATCAATGGCGATGAAGTCGTCTGGACCGACCACGAAAACCGTGTCACGACTTTTCCTATGCCGAGCGAGCAGCGTCCGGCAATCACCAACAGCCTTTCGGAAGCCGCGATCTTCATCGGCAACGACCCTTCCGAACTTATCCTCACACAGGCTGGTGAACGCAAGCAGTTCTATCACTTCTGCTTCAACAGCAAAGGCGCGACGCTGATCGCCATCAGCGACAACTACGACAATCGCCTGCACATCACCCGTGACATCCACGGTCGAATCAAGCGCGTGGATAACGGGGCCGGTCGAGCACTTCTGGTTCGGTACGACCGCAAACACATTGTCGCCATCGACTATCAGCAATTCGTTCCGGCAGACAATCTGGAAGATGCATGGAGCACCGTCCAGACGCTGGTCACTTACACGTACGATGCTCAACAACGCCTGATCAAAGCCACGAACGCTGCCGGCGAGTCGGAGCGTTACGCCTACAACGAACAGAACGTCATTCTCGAGCGGCAACTCGCCGGTGGCGCCAGCTTCTACTGGGAATGGGAAAAGGAAGGCAAGTCAGCGCGCTGCATCCATCACTGGGCCAGCTTCTCGCAAATGGACGCGCACTACGCGTGGGATGACAAAGGTAGCGTCACGGTTACCAACGCAGATGGCAGCGAAGAGGTCTACACCCACGATGACAAGGCTCGACTCGTCGCCAAGGTCGATCCGGATGGCGCGGAACACCTCAAGGCTTACGACGATCAAGGTAGGTTGATCGCCGAAAAGGACCCATTGGGGGCGGTCACTGAATACCAATACAACGAGGCCGGTCGACTGGTCGCGATCATCCCGCCGGAAGACATGCCGACCTCCTACGAGTACTACCACGGCTACGTCCGTGTGGTTAATCGTGGCCCGGCCAAATGGATCTACTGGCGTAACGACCAGGGCGATATCACCGAACAAATTGATCCAGATGGAAACTCGACCCACTACAGCTACGATCGCCAGGGACGTTTGCTGGAAATCAGACACCCTGATGGCAGCCGTCATCAACTGGGCTGGAATAACCTTGGCCAGTTGCTGGAGGAGCGCCTGCCCGACGGCGGTCAACGCAAATATCGCTACGACGCGCTCGGTCGGCAGATCACACGTCAGGCTGAGACCGGTGCAATCACCCACTACCAGTGGGATGCTGCAAACCGTCTGGCACAGATCACCCTGCCCGGTGGTGCCACCCGCGCGTTTACCTACAACCCATACGGTCGCGTCACGGCTGAACGCGACGAACTGGGCCGCGTAACCCGTTACGAGTATGCCGATAACCTGCACCTGGTCAGCCGTCGTATCAACCCGGACGGCAGTCAACTGCGTTATCGCTATGACAACGCACGCCTGCTGCTCACCGACATCGAAAACGAACGCGGCGAACACTATCAGCTGAATTACTACTCGAACGGGCTGATCCAGCAGGAAACCGGTTTCGACGGACGCCGCACTGCCTACGAGTACGACCTCAACGGCAAGCTGCTGAAGAAAACCGAATTCGGCGACGACGGCAGCGAACTGGTCACCGAGTACCAGCGCGACGCCGCTGGCCGACTGCTGGTGAAGACCCTGCCCGATGGCGAGGAAATTCACTACAACTACGATGCACTTGGCCGTCTGGTCAACGTGGACGATGGTCATTGGCCGCTAGCTTATGAATATGATGTGCAAGATCGGCTGATCACCGAGCATCAGGGCTGGGGCACCACGCGTTACGAATACGACAGCGTCGGACAGCTCAATCACTGCCGCCTGCCGGATGGCAGCACACTCGATTATCGCCACCAACCTGGCGGGCATCTGAGCAGTATCGACCTCAACGGCACGCGCCTGACTTCCCACCAGTTCAGCGCCGGTCGTGAACAGCAACGTCAGCAAGGTCTGCTGCTCAGCCAATATCAATACGATGAACAAGGTCGCCTGCAAGCGCACAGCGTCAGTCAACGCGACAAAAACCTGTTCCAGCGTCGCTACAACTACGACGCCAACGGTAACCTCGCCGGTATCGACGACAGCCGTAAAGGCAATCGCAGCTACCACTACGATCCGCTGGATCGACTGATTAACGTACGTGGCGCAACACCCGAAAGCTTCGCCCATGACCCGGCGGGTAACCTGCTCGGTCAGACCGACATGCCCGTTGCCAACCTGGCCAACGTCAAAGGCAACCGCCTGCTGATGCAGGGCGACCGCCACTACGACTACGACGCCTACGGCAACCTAATCCGCGAGCGGCGCGGCGCTAACCAGAAACTCGTCACTGAATACCGGTATGACTGCCAACATCGGCTGATCGGCGTAAGCCTGCCGGGAGGCAGTACGGCGTCGTACAAATACGATGCCTTCGGCCGCCGCATCGAAAAGACCGTCGACAGCCATACCACCGAATTCCTGTGGCAAGGCGAACGTCTGATCGCCGAGAGCGCCGACAACCGCTATCGCACCTACATCTACGAACCCGGCAGCTTCCGCCCCTTGGCGATGCTCGACGGCGCGGGTCCACTAAAGGCCACGCCGTTCTACTACCAACTCGACCACCTCGGCACTCCGCAGGAACTCACCGACTACAGCGGCGAGATCATGTGGTCGGCAAAATACCGCGCCTATGGCAACCTTGCGGCACTGGATGTCAGCGAAATCGACAACCCGCTGCGCTTTCAGGGTCAGTACTTCGACGCCGAGACAGGGTTACATTACAACCGGCACCGCTACTACAATCCGAACACAGCGCGTTTTTTGACGCCGGATCCGATCAAGCTTGCGGGTGGGTTGAACAACTACCAATACGTACCGAACCCTACGGGCTGGGTCGATCCACTGGGACTGAGTACGACCTGTCCTGGACCTGATTGCAAGCTACCGACGAACTCAGCCAACGCCACCAAGCCTGACCATTTGCCGATGAGTCAGGAAAAATTCGATGAAATAATTGATATGAATAAGGCTGATCGGCCACCGAATCCTGGTGACTATCTTCCTGAGAACTACATTAAGGCCCATCGAGAGCTCTTCGCAAAAGAGGGAGGATCCTTCGTGGTAATCGAAAGTTGGATCACCGGTTCCAGCTACCCAACCTTTCCTCAACGGAAGTTTGTGGGTCTATCTTCTGAGATGGAAGAAGTCGTTGCCAAATATCGAGCTGCAGGTAACGACTGGCGAGTTCTGAATAAAGAGCTGAACCTTGGTGCAAAGACTCTCGAAGGTGAAGGCATCTATATTGTTAAAATAAAGCCGGATGACCCTCGTTTTAAATATGAGATGCCTAATGGTAAGGAAAATGGCGCCTACCCTAACGAATGGGTTCCTGGTGGTGCAACGAAAAGCGGTACAAAAGAAGCCGCTCTGATCGGCTCTGAGAATGTCACCCACAACAGCGACATTGGAACGCTGTTGAAAAATTTCGACGATTGGGAAAAGCTTCAATGAAAACTACATTTGAAACTGCCTTAGACCAGCATGAAATTTCTGAATTCTTCAAAGGAGAAGGAATTTATTTTGCTAGAGGCTCCGATTGGGGTGACCACCTGTATGTCAGCAACTGGCAGGAAATGTGCAGCGTATTGAAAACTCAAAAAGCCGCGCAGAGTCTTTTGACAAAAATATTTGAAGATTATGCTAAATACTTGAAAGAAAACTACGAAGATGCGGCGGGCTTGCTTTCGAACATTACCGCATACTACGTTCTGAAGAATAAATTACACATTCTATCAATGGATGATTACGACCTTATTGCTAGCCTTGACGACAAGACAAAAAATAATATTGGCAAACTCTTCCGATACTTGAGAAAAGTGTATGACAAAAAAAACGAAAACTCATCCAAGTACTCTTTTGAGCAAGAAATCCAAAGACTGAAAAACAATGGCTGCAACACAGACATTGAGAATCTTTAGTCGATTCCCGGATCTAGATTTAGTAGCGAAAAAATCCAAAGGGGACAAATCCAAATGAGACAGATTTATTTTCTTCAGCGAAAAATAAATCTGAGAATCATCTGGCCGGCCTCCCCACCTCACGGAGGTGGCGCAAAATTCAAGGTGCGAACTTAGTCT
>NZ_POHV01000075.1:0-9090 GCF_002884345.1 Pseudomonas sp. GW456-12-10-14-LB2 | reverse complement strand
AGCGGCTGGTCGGGGTCGCCTTCGAGGAAGGTGACCAGCACTTCCATGCCGATGCGCGGGATGGCGATGCCGCCGTACTGGGCGCCGGCCCAGGCGCTGGAGACACGCAGCCAGCAGCTGGTTTTGTCGTCGGCCTGACCTTCACGGTCCCAGTGGAACTGGACTTTGACGCGGCCGTATTCGTCGCAATGGATTTCTTCGCCTTTCGGGCCGGTGACCACGGCGCTCTGGCTGCCAAGGATGCGCGGTTTCGGGTGGCGCAGGGGCGGGCGGTTCGGCACGTCCCACGGGGTGGCCTGGAAGCGGTTGCGGTAACCCTGATGGAAATCGTCTTTGAGCGCGGTGGTGTCGCTGGTCACCGACTCTTCCAGCACCTGCGGCTGCTTGCCTTCGTGGTGGACTTCGGTCAGCAGCCACAGGTCGTTCCACTTGGCTTTCGGATGTTCTTTCAGCGCGAGGAAATGGCCGCTGACCAGCAGCGGCTGGTCGCTCTTGCCTTCGGCGAGCTGGAAGTCGCTGCGATGGCGTTCGAGGGCGCGTTTGGCCAGGTGTTTGCCGCGTTCGCGGTCGACGAAACGGCCCGGGTAATCGTAGTCCTCGAGGTCGGGCAGGGCGTCGCCGCGGTTTTCGCTTTCCAGCGTCAGGCGCGGTTTTTCGAAGTCGTAGTCGCGGCGGGTGGTGCGGCTGGTGCGGGTTTCCAGACGCAGGTCGAAGCGCTTGATCACCGGGTTGCTGGCGACCATGCCGGAGTCCTGCTGATAGGCCACCGGCGCCAGTTTCTTGAACACCGTCTGGTCATCGCCGAACACCAGTTTGTGCGCCGTCGCGCTGTGCTGGAAGTGGTAGTGAATGCCTTCTTCTTCGCACAGGCGCTGGATGAAATGCAGGTCCGATTCGTCGTATTGCACGCAGTAAATGCGGTCGGGGTAGATCGAACCGGTCTGGAAGGCGTAGGCGTTGCCCTGGATGCCATGATCTTCGAGGACCTTGCCGATGATTTTCGGCACGCTGAGGTTCTGGAAGATCCGCTGGTTGATCCGGTGCGCGAGGTACCCCAGTTGCGGGCGCAGGGTCACGGAGTAGCGCGTCAGGCGCTTGCCGGAATCGCCTTGCGCGGCGCGGTAGATCAGGCCGTGGATGCCGCTGCCGTCGGGCGACAGCTGCAGGAAGGCCGGTTTGTGCAGCAGGGTTTCGAGGTCCAGCGACGGCTGCTCACTGACCAGCTCCACCTCGAACACAAAAGGCTGGCTGATGGCTTCCCGACCGGTGAGGGTAAACACCTGAAAGTCGGCGGAAAGACCTTCGATGGTCAGGGCAAAGTGGGTTTCATTGGCCGGCGCGAACATCCCTTGTTCCTCGTGCTGTACAGCGGCGTTCGTCGATGACCGTCAAGCGGTTCAACGCACGCGAAATTCTGGAGGGGCGTAAACAACATCGACCAGCAGAGCTGGCCGATGCTTGAAACGATCAGCCGTAATTAAACGACTGGAGCACGCCAGTCATCGGAACCCGAAGTACCGGATACTTCGTGGGTCCAGGTGATTTTGCGGTAGGTGAACTGCACTTCTTCCAGGTGGGTGAAGTGGGCGTTCGATGGATCCTGGCAGTTGTGCATTTTGTTGTTGATGGCGACGATGATCGCGTCTTCCAGTTTGGTGGTGTAGTAGTGCTCTTGGGTACCTTGAGCCGAAGTGCGGTACCACTGGATAACGATTTCGCTCATGCGCTCGCCGGAGGTCAGAGCGGCTTGCAGCAGTGGCGAAGCCTTGTCGTAGACCTTGGTGATGATCACTGGCTTGTGAACGCGCTGACCGGTTGGCTGACCGGATTGCGGGTCACGCGGGATGATCACGTCGTGGCTGAACGCCTGAACCATGACCTGGTCTTCGTGACCTTCCTGGTAGGTGTTGCCAACGGAGTCGGCGGTGAAGGCGCCGGCAGTGATCAGGCCTTGTTTTTCGCCGGTAACCGACATGTACGCTGGTGTTGCCATGGGAGGTGCTCCTTGCGGATAAAGTTAGGGTGCCCGGGAGGCGAAATCGCCCGGTGGGTGGCTGACTGTTATCAAGGAGCGTGCCAAGATTTTCGAAGCCTTATAAACCAATGAGTTGGCGCGGAGCGCCCTTGGTATTAGCGAAAAAGGGTGGGGGTTCAGGCGAAAAGTGCGCAAGAAGTTGCGCAGTACTGCGCAACTTCTTGCGCACTTGGCTGGAGGCCTTGAAAAACATGGCCTCCAGCGGAATCGGTGAGCATTTTTACGAAACAAGTGCGCAACTTCTTGCGCAGTATGGCCAATCGCCGCTTTTCACGCGGATCGGGCGATTGTAGCGAGGCATTCCTCAATCGAACGTTGCTGGGTTTCGGCATACAGGCCCAACTCATCAATGGTCGAACGCCCCAACGCCAGCTCGAACGCCTGTCGGTTGGAATGCTCGCCATAGTGCGCCTGCGCCGCGTCCCCCAGGTTCGACTGAAAAATCCCTGCCGCACTGACTGGCAGGAAATCTTCGTACACCAGCGGTTCGGCTTTCACATAGCCGTCGCGCAACAATGCTTGCAGCGAAACATCAGCGGGACGACCCGCCGCCAGCCCTTTGCCTGTCAGGAAATAACGGAAGTACGCCAGTTCCTGCTCGCGCATGCCCTCGAGGCTGTCAGGGAATTCGCTGAAATGCTGGGTCATAAGGGCGTTGTAGCGTGAGGCATTGGCTTCGTTGGGGAAATCGCCGAGTTCATCGCGCGCCGCGTTCAGCAGGCGGTCGTAAAGCGCGCGGCCCTTGGGGGTCAGCGCCGCGCCACGTTGTTCGATTTCACCGAAGCGGGCGCTGTGGCTGCCGCGGGTTTGCGTCTGGTCGGTGAAGGCGATCGGCTCGTCCAGCGCCTTGAAACTGGTCTGACGCAACAGGATCGGGTGCTGCCGGCGCGGCGGGCCTTCGATCACCGCTTTGGGCGTGATGCCGTGCAGCGGCATCTGCGCCTGAACGATGTCGATGTCCAGTGTGCGCGGGGTCAGGTGGTTGATGTGCGGGCCCTTGAAGGCGACGACATCGGCGATCAAGCGATGCTGAGCACTGAGGGTCTGGTATTGCGCAGCGGTGACGGTGGCGCTGTGGTGCCAGCGAAAAGTCTCCAGCGCCTGCAGGACAAATTCCCCGGCCTCGGATTCATTCAAACCGCCAGCGGACTCGGCCTGTTCGATCAGCTTTAGCGCCGAAGCCGTGAAGATCGAACGCTTATCCAGCACCGATTCAGCAAAGGCACGCAGTTCGGGGTCTTCAATCAATTCCAGTCGCAGCAACGAAGTGAACACCCGGAACGGGCTGACCTGCAGCGCATCTTCATGCACCGCGCGAAACGCCGTGGAATGCACCGGCACCCCGGCAGGGGTCAGGTCGTAATAACCCACCGGTTGCATGCCCATCACCGCAAACAGGCGGGCGAGGGTGGCCAGTTCGGTGGCGGTGCCGACGCGGATCGCACCGTGGCGCTCCATGTCCAGCCGTTCGATTTCGCCAGTGCTGTGCAATTGGCTGGCGATTTGCGGCTCGCGTGCCAGCACGTCGCGGTTGGTCTGTTCCACCAGTTCCATCAACGCGCCGTACAGCGGCACTTCTTCGCGGTACATGTCGGACATCGCTTTGGAGAAGCGTTGGCGGATCAGGTCGGGGCTGACGAAAGGCTGCACGGTCATGAAAAAAATTCCTGGCACGGTCACGTAAAGGATGTCGGAAAAGATCGCAGCCTTCGCCGACGCGGGCAAACGAAGAATCCTACGAACTTCATTCTGCCAACGACTGACCGTTTACCTGTCCTGACGCGAATGCTCCCCCAGAAACTCGCGATACAGACGTGCCGTGTTCGACGGTTGCTCGACCATCGGCATATGGCCGACGCCGTCCCAGACATCGACCCGCAAATTGCTGATGCCTTTGCTCCACACCGGCACGCTGCTGACGTCGATCAACCGGTCCTTGCGGCCCCAGAGCAACAGCGCCGGGCATTTGATGTCCGGCAGTTTCGGCTCCATCGGCGGGCTGGCGCGAAAATCCCGGAAGATCTCTTCCAGTTCGTCGCGGCATTGTTCGTAGCGCTGGGCGATCGCGTCGAGCACCAGACCGGGCACCCACGGTGGCGAGGCCATGGTCATGGCATAGAAGCGTCGGAATTCTTCCCGGGAATTGATCAGAAACGGATTGTGCCCACGGGCCAGGTGGCGCTCCATGTCGCTGGCCTCGGGCGCAGTGACGCCGGCCGGGTCGATCAGCGCCACCGATGCGATGCGGTCGGGGTAGGTCGCCGCCAGCCACGCGGCGATGTAGCCGCCCATGGAGTTGCCGATCACGTGGACCTTCTCGACGCCGCAGACGTCGAGCAACTGGATCATGCGCTTGGCCTGCACCGGAATGTCGTAGCCACCGCCGGCCTTGAAGCCGGTTTCGCCGTGGCCGGCCAGATCCGGGATGATCACCCGGTACTGCCCGACAAAATGCCGGGCGAAGCGCAGCCACAGGTTCTTTTCGGCACTGTAGCCGTGCAGCATCAGAATGCTGCTCGACGCTTCATAAGGCCCGCCTTGCCAGGTCGATACGGTCATTTCGGCAATCGGCACTTCAATCTTGTGCAGCCGGTACAGCCTGGCCTCCAGGGCCGCGCTCAGATCGTAAAGCCAGTGGCCGACTGCCGGGTAGCTCAACCAGCTCCAGGCCACGAAAACCGCGAGGGCGACAAACAGCAAAAGCATCGTGGGTCTTCCTTGTTCAAGACAGAATGTGGTCGGCCGGTTTCAGCGCCCGGGTCAACCGGTGGTAGCTGAAACTGAAGCCGGGGAACATCGCGATCACGTGACCGCTCCTGCTTTGATACCAACTGTGGCAGCCGCCGGTTTTCCAGACCGTGCGTTCCATTTCCCGGTGAATCATCTGAGTGTAGGTACGTTCTGCTTCGGGGCGAACTTCGATGCTGCGCAGACCTTTGGCCTGCAAGGTGCGGATGCAGTCGAGGATGTAATTCATCTGCGATTCGATGATGAACAGCGCCGAGGTGTGGCCGATGCCGGTGTTCGGCCCGGTGACGATAAACAGATTGGGAAAGTCCGGCAGGCTGGTGCCGAGGTAGGCGCGTGGATATTGCGCCCAGACATCGCGCAGTTGCACAGCGTTTTTTCCGCTGACCGGGTAGGAAATCACGCCGTCGGTGGCGTCGTAACCGGTCGACCAGACGATCAGATCGACGTCGATGTGCTGACCGTCCGTGGTGACGATGCCGGTTTCATCGAGGCTGGCGATGCCCTGTTCGCGGCTGTGCAACGTGACGTTGGGCCGGGTCAGCGCCGGGTAATAGGTGCTGGAGACCAATACCCGTTTGCAGCCAATGGTGAAGTCCGGTGTCAGTTTCTTCCGCAACTCGGGGTCAGTCACCTGGCGTTTGAGAAACTTCAGGGCGTGTCGCTGCACCATGTGAATCGCCGGTTTCGAGTATTTGAAGGCGATGACCCGGGTTTCGAATTGCCAATAGATCATCCAGCGCAGCAGTTTGTAGGCCGGTTTCAGCCCCAGCAACCAGCGCTGAAATCGCCCGAACGTACGATCGGCCCGGGGCAGCACCCAATGAGCTGTGCGCTGAAACACATGCAACTGGGCGACCTTCGGTGCAATGGCCGGAATCACCTGAGCCGCACTGGCACCGCTGCCGACAATCGCCACGCGTTTACCGTGATAGTCGTAGCTGTGATCCCAATTGTTTGTATGAAAGGTCTTGCCCTGAAAGCGATCCTGACCGGGGAAGTGTGGGATAACCGGTTGGCTCAACGGCCCGGTGGCATTGATCAGGAACTGCGCATAAAAAATGCCTTTGGTGCCGGTGTGTACGGCCCAGCGCTTTTCGGTGTCGTCCCATTCGACGCGCTCGACGTTGGCCTGCAGTTCCACCCGGTCACGCAGGCCGAAGCGTTCGATTACATGGTCGGTGTAGCGATGCAGTTCAGCCTGTTCGGCGAACATCTGGGTCCAGCGGTAAGGTGCAAACGACAGCGAATACAGCGGCGACGGCACATCCACCGCTGCGCCGGGGTAGGTGTTCTGGCACCAGGTGCCGCCGAAAAAGTCCCGGCGTTCCAGCAAGCGAAAGTCGTCGATACCGGCCTTGAGCAGATTGACCGCCGCGCACTGGCCGCCAAAACCGCTGCCGATGATCAACACTTGATAGGTCTGCATGGGCCTCCTTCTTAGAGTCTTTTTTCCATTTTCTTCCTTTCATGTATAGCCAATCATTTGCCCGCCGTGTGGTGCTGATGACGAGGTATTCGGCCCGCTGGCCGGTGATGGCTATTTAACGTTGCCCTGATAGACTCCCAGCACATCGGGTCTGCGGTCTGCGCAGTGCCGTCGAGTGGTCGAGGCCCTTATGGGAAGAACGGGAGGAAAGGGACTTTCACTGGCCAGGAGGCTCTATACATCGCGAACCCTCGGGCTGGTCCTGGGGCTTTTGTGCGTGAGCGTCGCGATGTACCCGCTCGACCCGCCGGCCTGGGTCTGGGCGCTGATGCTGTTCAACGGCCTGGTCTGGCCGCACCTTGCTTATCAATGGGCTCGTCGGGCGAAGGTTCCTTACCACGCCGAACACCGCAACCTGTTGATCGACGCCTTCCTCGGTGGCTTCTGGGTCGCCGCCATGCACTTCAATCCCTTGCCCAGTGCCACGACCATTTCGATGATGGCGATGAACAACGTCGCCATCGGCGGCGCGCGTTTTCTGCTGGCCGGGACGGCGGCGCAGTTGCTTGGTGTCGGTGTCGGGCTGGTGGTATTTGCCCCGGCGTTCGTCCCGATAACCACACCGGCACAGCTTTATGCCTGTCTGCCGTTGTTGACGCTGTATCCGCTGGCGCTGGGCTGGATCTGCTTTCGCCAGGCCTACACCCTCGGCCTGCATAAACGTGAATTGCTGGCCCTGAGCCGCACCGACAGCCTCACCGGTCTGCTCAATCACGGCGCCTGGAAGGATCAACTGGAAATCGAATTCGAACGCTGCAAACGCCAGCAGACAGGTGCGGCGATTGCGCTGATCGACATCGACCACTTCAAGGCGATCAACGACACCTACGGGCATGTGGCGGGCGATATCGTCCTGCGTCAGCTGAGCAAGATGCTCAAGCAGAACCTGCGTATGGCCGATGTGGCGGGGCGCTACGGCGGCGACGAGTTTTGCGTGATCCTGCCGGACTTGCCGCTGTTCAATGCGGCGCAGGCGATGGAAGCCTTGCGTGAGCGTTTTTCCTTTCTGGTGTACGAACAGAACCCGGCGCTGAAAGTCAGCCTGAGCATCGGTCTGGCGGCGCTCGATCCGGCTCACGGCGACGCGACACGCTGGCTGGATGACGCCGATCAGGCGCTGTACGAAGCCAAGGCCGGCGGGCGTAACCGGGTGATCTGCTGCAGCGACGACAAGCCGCGGCGCGAGGTATTCGATTCGGTTTGAACGGATTGGGTGTCGCATCCGGGATAGAGCCTTGGGGCGATGTCAGGTACGGTTCAGTACCCGACACGAAACAAGGATTGATTCATGACGTTCAAATTCCCTCGTTCCCTGCTGGCCGCCGGTCTCGGCCTGACCCTTTCTTTCGCCACCGCTGGCGCCTTCGCCGAACCGCACAAACAAGTGCTGGCCGATGCCGAGCAATACAAGCCCGAAGCCCTGAAATTGCTCGAACGGCTGGTCAATATCGATTCCGGTTCCGGCTATGAACCGGGGCTCAAGCAAGTCAGCGACATCGCCATTGATGAGCTGAAAAAGCTCGGCGCGACCATAGAACTGGTACCCAACACCCCGGAAAAAACCAACCACGTGCTCGCCACGCTCAAAGGCACCGGCAAGGCGAAAATCCTGCTGATGGCGCACATGGACACGGTGTTCAAGGAAGGCTCCGCCGCCGAGCGACCGTTCCACATCAAGGACGGCCGCGCCTACGGGCCGGGGGTGATGGACGACAAGGGCGGGATTGTCGCCGGCATCTACGCGCTGAAGATCCTGAAGAACCTCGACTTCAAGGACTACGCGCAAATCACCTTCCTGCTCGATGCCAGCGAAGAAACCGGCTCGGACGTCGCCACCGACCTGATCAAGAAAACCGCCAAGCTTCACGACGTGACCCTCAATCTTGAACCGGGCCGTCCGGCGGATGGACTGGTGGTGTGGCGCAAGGGCAGCGCCACCGCGCTGGTGGAGGTCAAGGGCAAGGCTGCTCACGCCGGCGTCGCACCGGAACTGGGGCGCAACGCGGCGATGGAAGCGGCGCACCAGATCCTGCAACTGGGCAAGCTCGGCGACGAAGCCAAGAAAACCACCATCAACTTCACCGTGCTCAAGGCCGGCGACCGCACCAACGTGATCCCGGATCAGGCCACAGCCAAGGCTGATGTGCGGGCGGCGGTGCCGGAAGAATTCGACCGGATCGAGAAGGATCTGGCGCGGGTGTCGCAGGACAAGTTGATTCCTGACACCGAGGTGAAGACTTCATTGCAACGCGGTTTGCCACCGATGCCGCAGACGGCGGAGTCGGATCGATTGATGGCGATGGCCCAGGGGATTTACGGTGAGATTGGCCGCAAGTTGACCGAAGAAGGCAGCGGCGGGGCGGCGGATGCCAGTTTGTCGGCCGGGGTTGGGACGCCGACGCTGGACGGGTTCGGGATTGTCGGCGGCAACATTCATACGCCGGAGGAATACGCGGAGGTGGAGAGCGTGGCGCCGCGGATTTATCTGTTGTCGCGGATGATTATGGAGTTGGCGAAGGGGCGGTGAGCCGGTCGGTGGAGTAGCGGAGTTGGCGGGGTGTCAGGCAGATTTCTCCCCCACCCCAGCCCTCTCCCGGAGGGAGAGGGAGCTGACCGAGGTGTCTTGCGCTATACATCGACCTGAAACACCGAGTCGATTATGGATTCGGTGAAGTGCATCCAGGTCGATGAATATCCTGAGCATCCCCCAATCGGTTCCCTCTCCCTCCGGGAGAGGGCTAGGGTGGGTAAAGACCGGGTACATCCTTTACGTTTGAGACCGGGGACATGGTTTACAGGTATCAATCATGGTCAGGAG
>NZ_POHV01000074.1:0-9469 GCF_002884345.1 Pseudomonas sp. GW456-12-10-14-LB2 | reverse complement strand
GTTTCCCGCGACGGGTCTTGTGTGTTCAATTCGGGTTGCTGGCGGTGGGTCTAGCGACCAGAGCCAGCGACGCTGCTTAGCGCCAGAACGGCTTGCTCAGCTCTTCGTAGCGTTGTGCTTCGCTAATCCCGGCGTCAGCCAGCAGACGCGAATCCAGACGAGCCAGTTGATGGCGGCTGGAGATGCGGCGCTGCCACAGCATCAGGTTGGCGATAACGCGCAGAGGCAGGGAAGCCTGGGTGTTTACAGCTTTGTCTTCGAAGAACAGTTCGGAACTGAGTGTACGTTCCATGGTTGACATCCTTCCGCTTGTGGCGGGATTAGGTAGTGGTTTAACTGGTGCCCATGATCCTCTCGTTTGGCCAGACTCTCTAGATACAGTTCACCTGTATTGTGAGTGACCAGTTAACTGTTTATAGAGGGTGTATGGGTAAAAATCGCGCAAACTGTACCTGTCTGCGCTTATTTGGTGCATTTTTACCCAATTCGATGATTCGAGTAGGCAAAAGCCGTAGGAAAAGACCGGTACAGCAGTACAGTTTTTGACGGCTGCGGTGGATTTCAGAATCCCGCTGGCGAAACTGTGTTTGCGCCAGCGGTAAATCTGTGCGGATTACACCGCCAGCATGCGTCCGGTTTCTTCCAGATTGATGTGCCAGCTCAGGGCGTCACGCAGGATATGCGGGGTGTGGCCGCCAATGGCGCAGGCTTTGTCGAAGTAGTCGTTCAGCGCCTGGCGGAAATCCGGGTGCACACAGTTATCGATGATGACCCGGGCGCGTTCCCGTGGCGCCAGGCCGCGCAGGTCTGCCAGGCCCACCTCGGTCACCAGGATGTCGACGTCATGCTCGGTATGGTCGACGTGGCTGACCATTGGCACCACGCTGGAAATCGCGCCGCCCTTGGCGATCGACTTGGTCACGAACACCGCCAGGTGTGCGTTGCGCGCGAAGTCGCCCGAGCCGCCGATGCCGTTCATCATCCGCGTGCCGCAGACGTGGGTGGAGTTGACGTTGCCATAGATGTCGAACTCAAGGGCCGTGTTGATGCCGATGATGCCCAGACGCCGCACCACTTCCGGGTGGTTGGAGATTTCCTGCGGGCGCAACACCAGCTTGTCTTTGTACTTCTCCAGATTGCCGAACACGTCGCTGTTGCGCCGCTCCGACAGGGTGATCGAGCTGCCCGAGGCGAAGCTCAGCTTGCCCGCATCAATCAGGTCGAAGGTGGAGTCCTGCAGCACTTCGGAGTACATGGTCAAGTCTTCGAACGGCGAATCGATCAGCCCGCACATCACCGCGTTGGCAATGTTGCCGATCCCGGCCTGCAGCGGTCCGAGCTTGTTGGTCATGCGCCCGGCATCGACTTCCTGCTTGAGGAAGGTAATCAGGTGATCGGCGATGGCTTTGGTATCGACATCCGGCGACGACACGGTGGACGGCGAGTCCGACTGCTGGGTGATGACGATGGCGACAATCTTCTCCGGCGGGATCGGGATCGCGGTGCTGCCGATGCGGTCGTCGACCTTTACCAGCGGAATCGGCGTGCGGGTCGGGCGATAGGTCGGGATATAGATGTCGTGCAGACCTTCGAGGTTGGCGTTGTGTGCCAGATTGATCTCGACGATCACGTGTTTGGCGAAGATCGCGAAGCTCGCCGAGTTACCCACCGAAGTGGTCGGCACGATGTGGCCCTGTTCGGTGATGGCCACGGCTTCGATCACGGCGATGTCCGGCAGCTTCAGTTGCTGGTTGCGCAATTGCTCGACAGTTTCCGACAGGTGCTGGTCGATGAACATCACTTCGCCGGCGTTGATTGCCTTGCGCAACGTGCTGTCGACCTGAAACGGCATGCGCCGCGACAGCACGCCAGCCTCGGTCAGTTGCTTGTCGAGGTCGTTGCCCAGGCTGGCGCCGGTCATCAGGCTGATCTTCAGCGGCGTGACCTTGGCTCGCTCGGCCAGCGCATGGGGCACGGCCTTGGCTTCGCCGGCGCGGGTGAAGCCGCTCATGCCGACGGTCATGCCGTCCTCAATCAGCGCAGCGGCGTCGGCGGCGCTCATCACTTTATCCAACAACGAAGGCAGGCGAATACGGTCACGGTACATGGATTATTTTCTCGGGCAGCGAGTAGCAGGATGCGCAGTCTAGTGAATTTCGCGAGCGCCTGTCCCGCTACCAAGGTCGCAAACGAGGCGTCTATTTAGCGGGTTTCAAGTAAAACACCGTTACTGGATCTGCAACAACGCGGCAAATTGTCCGACGTTTTGCGTAAACAAAAACGCCCCGACAAGTCGGGGCGTCCGGTGAAGCAGCGAGCGAGTTATTCGACCGCTTTGACCATGTCTTCGATGACTTTTTTCGCGTCGCCGAAGACCATCATGGTCTTGTCCAGGTAGAACAGTTCGTTGTCCAGACCGGCATAGCCGCTGGCCATCGAGCGCTTGTTGACGATGATGGTCTTGGCCTTGAACGCTTCGAGGATCGGCATGCCGGCAATCGGCGATTTCGGATCGTTCTTGGCGGCCGGGTTGACCACGTCGTTGGCGCCGAGCACCAGCACCACGTCGGCCTGGCCGAACTCGGAGTTGATGTCTTCCATCTCGAACACTTGGTCGTACGGCACTTCGGCCTCGGCCAGCAGTACGTTCATGTGGCCAGGCATCCGACCGGCCACCGGGTGGATCGCATACTTCACGGTCACGCCATGGTGGGTCAGCTTCTCGGTCAGCTCTTTCAAGGCGTGCTGTGCGCGAGCCACCGCCAAGCCGTAACCCGGAACAATGATCACGGTGTCGGCGTTGGTCAGCAGGAAAGTCGCGTCGTCAGCCGAACCGGATTTCACCGGACGGGCTTCCTTCTCACCGGCAGGACCGGCATCTGCTGTATTGCCGAAACCGCCGAGCAGTACATTAAAGAAGGAACGGTTCATCGCCTTGCACATGATGTACGAGAGGATCGCACCGCTCGAACCCACCAGCGAGCCGGCAATGATCAGCATCGAGTTGTTCAGCGAGAAGCCGATACCTGCCGCCGCCCAGCCGGAATAGCTGTTGAGCATCGACACCACCACCGGCATGTCGGCGCCGCCGATCGGGATGATGATCAGCACGCCCATGACGAACGCCAGGGCCAGCATCAGTGCGAACGCGGCGAGGTTGCCGGTCAGCATGAAGGTGACGCCGAGGATCAGCGTTGCCAGACCCAGTACCGCGTTCAGCTTGTGCTGACCGCTGAACTGTACCGGTGCACCCTGGAACAGACGGAACTTGTACTTGCCCGACAGCTTGCCGAACGCAATCACCGAACCGGAGAAGGTGATTGCACCGATGGCTGCGCCGAGGAACAGCTCCAGACGGTTACCCGCCGGGATCGAGTCGCCCAGTTGCTTGACGATGCCCAGCGACTGCGGCTCGACCACGGCGGCGATGGCGATGAACACCGCTGCCAGACCGATCATGCTGTGCATGAACGCAACCAGTTCCGGCATCTTGGTCATTTCAACGCGCTTGGCCATGATCGAACCGGCGGTGCCGCCGATCAGCAGGCCGACGATCACATAGCCAATACCGGCGGTGGCCAGCTCAGCGCCCAGCTTATAGATGAGGCCGACAGTGGTGATGATTGCCAGCGCCATGCCGAGCATGCCGAACAGGTTGCCGCGGCGCGACGTGGTCGGGTGCGACAGCCCCTTGAGGGCCTGGATGAAGCAGATCGACGCGATCAGGTAGAGCGTCGTGACGAGGTTCATGCTCATTACTTAGGCGCCTCTTCTTTTGCTTTCGGGGCTTTCTTCTTGAACATCTCAAGCATGCGGCGGGTCACCAGGAAGCCACCGAACACGTTGACCGCAGCCAGTGCCACGGCGAGGGTGCCCATGGTCTTGCCCAGCGGGGTGACGGTCAGTGCGGCCGCGAGCATGGCGCCGACGATCACGATCGCCGAAATGGCGTTGGTCACTGCCATCAAGGGCGTGTGCAGCGCGGGTGTAACGTTCCAGACCACGTGGTAACCGACATAAATCGCCAGCACGAAGATGATCAGGTTGTAGATACCGGGGGAGATAAGCTCTTCCATCGTCTGAATCCCTGCTTAGGCGTTTTTGCGGATGACTTGGCCGTCGCGGCACATCAGGCACGCGGCGACGATGTCGTCTTCGAGGTTCACTTCGAACTGGCCTTCTTTGGTGAAGACCAGCTTCAGGAAGTCCAGCAGGTTGCGTGCGTACAGCGCCGAGGCATCTGCGGCGACTTCACCGGCAAGGTTGGTCGGGCCGACGATGGTCACGCCGTTCTCGATCACGACCTGATCGGCCACGGTCAGCGGGCAGTTGCCACCCTGAGCGGCCGCGAGGTCGATGACCACCGAGCCGGGTTTCATCTGCGCCACGGTGTCTGCGCTCAGCAGCGTCGGTGCCTTGCGGCCCGGAATCAGTGCGGTGGTGATGACGATGTCAGCCTGCTTGGCGCGCTCGTGCACGGCCTGGGCCTGACGCTGCATCCAGCTCGCCGGCATCGGGCGTGCGTAACCGCCGACGCCGACCGCGCATTCGCGTTCTTCATCGGTCTCGTAAGGCACGTCGACGAACTTGGCGCCGAGGGACTCGATCTGTTCCTTCACGGCCGGACGTACGTCGGACGCTTCGATGACGGCACCCAGACGTTTCGCCGTGGCAATCGCCTGCAACCCGGCCACACCGGCCCCCAGAATCAGCACGCGCGCCGCTTTCACGGTGCCCGCAGCGGTCATCAGCATCGGCATGAAGCGCGGATAGTAGTGAGCGGCCAGCAGCACGGCCTTATAGCCGGCAATATTCGCCTGGGATGACAGCACGTCGAGACTCTGGGCCCGGGAGGTACGTGGTGCCGCTTCCAGGGCGAACGCGGTAATCCCGCACTCGGCCATCTTCGCGATGGTGTCGTTGTTGAACGGGTTGAGCATGCCCACCAGCACCGTTCCGCGCTTGATCAGCGTCAGTTCGGCATCGCTTGGCGCGACCACTTTGAGAATCAGCTCGGCGCCAAACGCGTCATTGGCACTGCCAATGGTTGCGCCTGCCGCTTCATAGGCACTGTCGACAACGCTGGCTTTAACGCCGGCGCCGGTTTGCACAGTGACCTTATGACCTTGGCTGATCAGCTTTTTAATGGTTTCCGGGGTTGCAGCAACCCGTGTTTCACCGGTCTGGGTTTCGAGAGGAACACCAATGTGCACGTCAAATCTCCTGCGTGATCTTATTGAGTAAACCCATGCACTACGGATGGTGCGACTGGGGCGGCCGATCAGCACGATCCCGCCAAATCAGGGCGGGGCGCGGCATTTTGCAGGCGAAGTTTATGCCCTTCAAGGGATTATGACGGGTGACGGAAAATTAACTACAAGTCATCCCGTGACCGAATGTCGCAGATGGCCAGTTGAATCCCTTGCAGGCCGTGCCTTTCAAGGATTCTGGATGAATTTGAAGATTTTTCTCATCGGTGACGTGAATAGGCCGCAATGAGTCGTGAATGGGGGCTCAAAGCCACGTCGTCAGGCGCTTGTGGGACGTCTGTACGACTTTCGGATACAGTCTGTCGATTTGCGACAAATAGTTATATCTGTAGGGCTTTAATTTTCCTGACTACGGGGTTAGCAATCGCTGAAACCCTTTAGCCTTCTAGGTTGTAGCTGTGTGCTTGGTTCACCAGCCAGTCGCGAAAAGCCTTGAGTGACGCGGATTCGACCTTTCGCTCCGGAATCATCAGGTAATACGCCTTGATGCTGGAGAGCGCGTTCGGGTTGGCAATCACCAAGCGTTTCTCGGCCAGTTCGCGCTGAATGAGGAATGGTGGGATCAGCGCGATACCCATGTCATGCATGGCCGCCTGGGCCAGCATGGAGAATAGCTCGTAGCGCGGACCTGTCATGTCGCGGGGGATGTTCAGGTGCTGCGAGTTGAACCACTGTCGCCAGGCGTAGGGGCGGGTGGTTTGCTGGAGCAGCGGCAGATCGGCGATTTCTTCAGGTGTCAGATGCGTCTTGTTGCCGAGCAGGACGGGACTGCATACAGGCATCGGATTCTCGCCCATCAGCCTGTGGGATTCGGTACCGGACCAGTCGGCATCGCCAAAGTAAATGGCGGCATCGAAGTCGGTATCGGCAAATAGGAACGGGCGGGTGCGGTTGGTCAGGTTGACCGTCACTTCCGGATGTTTGAGCTGGAAGTCCTTCAGTCTTGGCAACAGCCATTGCGTGCCGAAGGTGGGCACCACGGCGAGCTCAATCACATTGGTGCCTTGCTGACCCATCACCGACAGGGTGTCGCGCTCAACGGCGTCGAGTTGGGTGGCGACCCGACGACTGTAGGAAAGGCCCGCTTCTGTCAGCTTCACCCCGCGACGCGAGCGTCGGAAGAGTTCGACGCTGAGGAAGTCCTCCAGGCTGGCGATCTGTCGGCAAATGGCGCCCTGGGTGAGGGAAAGTTCTTCAGCGGCCTTGGTAAAGCTCTCGTGACGGGCAGCAGCCTCGAAGCTGATCAGGGCGGTGGTGCTGGGTATCTTGCGGCGCATGTACGTCAACCTCACTAATACATCGCTTAATCGGCATCTCGCGACGTTTCGGAGTGAGAAATTAGCACAACAGGATGCGAAATCCTCGTTTGCCGGGATGGGGAAGCGCGCCTAGGATCAATGCCACGTTAATTCACCCGATTTGCGAGGACTCACTCATGGGCGGTAAAGCTAGCTTCAACTGGATCGATCCACTGCTGCTGGATCAACAGCTGACTGAAGAAGAACGCATGATCCGCGACACTGCCGAGCAATTCGCCCAGCAGAGCCTCGCGCCGCGCGTGCTCGAAGCCTTCCGCCATGAAAAGACTGACCCGGCGATCTTCCGTGAAATGGGTGAGGTCGGCCTGTTGGGCGCGACCATCCCCGAGCAGTACGGTGGCAGCGGCCTCAACTACGTCAGCTATGGCCTGATCGCTCGTGAAGTCGAGCGTGTCGACTCTGGCTACCGTTCGATGATGAGCGTGCAGTCTTCGCTGGTGATGGTGCCGATCAACGAATTCGGTACCGAAGCACAGAAACAGAAGTACCTGCCGAAGCTGGCTTCCGGCGAGTGGATTGGCTGCTTCGGTCTGACCGAGCCGAACCACGGTTCCGACCCGGGCGCGATGATTACGCGTGCACGCAAAGTGGAAGGCGGCTACAGCCTGACCGGCGCCAAGATGTGGATCACCAACAGCCCGATCGCCGATGTGTTCGTGGTCTGGGCCAAGGACGATGCGGGCGACATCCGTGGTTTCGTTCTGGAGAAGGGCTGGAAAGGTCTGAGCGCTCCGGCGATTCATGGCAAGGTCGGTCTGCGCGCTTCGATCACCGGCGAAATCGTCATGGACAACGTGTTCGTGCCGGAAGAGAACATATTCCCAGACGTGCGCGGTCTGAAAGGTCCGTTCACCTGCCTCAACTCCGCACGTTATGGCATCTCTTGGGGCGCGTTGGGTGCTGCCGAGTTCTGCTGGCACACCGCTCGCCAGTACACCTTGGATCGTCAACAGTTCGGTCGTCCGCTGGCCGCCACTCAGTTGATCCAGAAGAAGCTGGCTGACATGCAGACCGAGATCACTTTGGCACTGCAAGGCTGTCTGCGTCTGGGCCGCATGAAGGATGAAGGCACTGCTGCGGTTGAAATCACTTCGATCATGAAGCGCAACTCTTGCGGCAAGTCTCTCGAGATCGCCCGCATGGCGCGTGACATGTTGGGCGGCAACGGGATATCCGATGAATTCGGCGTGGCCCGTCACCTGGTCAACCTGGAAGTGGTGAATACCTATGAAGGCACTCACGACGTTCACGCGCTGATCCTCGGTCGTGCGCAGACCGGCCTGCAGGCGTTCTATTAATAGGAGAGCGACCATGGGCGCGCTGTCGCATCTGCGGGTACTGGATTTATCGCGAGTGCTGGCCGGCCCATGGGCCGGGCAAATTCTTGCTGACCTTGGGGCGGAAGTGATCAAGGTCGAGCGCCCGGGCAATGGTGACGACACTCGCGCCTGGGGGCCGCCCTTCCTGAAGGACGCTTATGGCGAGAACACTAGCGAGGCGGCTTATTACCTGTCGGCCAATCGCAACAAGCAATCGGTGACGATCGACTTTACGCGTCCCGAGGGCCAGAAGCTCGTTCGGGAGCTGGCAGCCAAGTCCGACATCCTGATCGAAAACTTCAAGGTGGGTGGTCTGGCGGCGTATGGCTTGGATTACGAGTCGCTGAAGGCGATCAATCCGGATCTGATCTATTGCTCGATCACCGGTTTTGGTCAGACCGGACCGTATGCCAAGCGTGCGGGTTATGACTTCATGATCCAGGGGCTTGGCGGGCTGATGAGTCTGACCGGGCGACCTGAGGGTGATGAAGGTGCCGGGCCGGTGAAGGTGGGTGTGGCGCTTACGGATATCCTGACGGGGTTGTATTCGACCGTGGCGATTCTGGCGGCATTGGCTCACCGTGATCACGATGGCGGCGGGCAGCATATCGATATGGCGTTGCTGGATGTGCAGGTGGCTTGTCTGGCTAACCAGGCGATGAATTACCTGACGACGGGCAATGCGCCAAAGCGGCTAGGGAATGCGCACCCGAATATCGTGCCGTACCAGGATTTTCCTACGGCCGATGGCGACTTCATTCTTACCGTGGGCAATGACGGGCAGTTCCGCAAATTTGCCGAAGTGGCGGGGCAGCCCCAGTGGGCGGACGATCCGCGTTTCGCGACTAATAAGCTGCGGGTGGCGAACCGTGCGGTGCTGATTCCGCTGATTCGTCAGGCTACTGTATTCAAGACAACTGCAGAGTGGGTGGCTCAGTTGGAGCAGGCAGGTGTGCCGTGTGGGCCGATCAATGATCTGTCACAGGTATTCGAGGATCCGCAGGTGAAGTCTCGCGGGTTGGCGATTGAGCTGCCTCACGCGCTGGCGGGGATGGTGCCGCAGGTGGCCAGCCCGATCCGGTTGTCGCGGACGCCTGTCGAGTATCGCCTTGCGCCTCCTTTGTTGGGCGAACACACCTTGGACGTTTTGCAGCGGGTGCTGGGTCTTGGGGCTGGAGCAGTGGCTGCGATGAAAGAGGATGGAGTGCTCTGATGGTTCTCTCTCTATATAGAAGGGGTGCTGAATCCTTTTCTATATAGAGGGAATTGGATGTTTTTTGGCCTATCCGCAAGTTATTGAAAGAAAAGCGAAATTAAGGGTTGACGGCAGATCCTGAGTCTCTATAATTCGCCCCACTTCCGGCGCAGACGAAACGGAAAACTCCTTGAGATTCAATGAGTTAAGTAGGTTTCGAAGGCGGGTCGCTTCAGTTCATCGAAGCCTGGAAGGAGTTGGAAATGTCGACTTGTTCGGCGCTTTTAACGGTTCGATCTTCTCGGTCGAAAGCGGAGAAAAAGAGGTGTTGACAGCGGCGTGTAACGCTGTAGAATTCGCCTCCCG